>JAWVGD010000579.1:0-14855 GCA_033855515.1 Baekduia sp. | reverse complement strand
GCTCAGCGCCCGCTCGTAGCCCAGCAGGCCCGCGGCCCGGCGCGCCAGCGTGGCGGAGCCCAGCCGCTGCGCCGCGGCGGCGGCGCGCTCCAGCATCGCCCGCCCGCGCTCGCGGTCGTCGGCGCCGTCGCGCAGCAGCAGCAGGCGCGCGGTGGCGAGCTCGGTGCGAGCGACCCAGATCGGCGCGCGCAGCTCGGCGTTCGCCGCGGCGGCGCTGCGCAGATGCTCCTCGGCGTCCGTGTAGCGCCCGAGCACGGAGGCGACGGCACCGAGGTGATGGTCGACGCAGCCCCACGCGCTCACGCCGCTGAAGACCACCTGCCCGGCGCACGGCAGCAGCTTCTCGTAGAGCACCTCGGCCGCCGGGCGGTCCTGCAGGTGGGCGGCGACCTCGGCGTAGATGACCAGGCCCGGCAGCCAGGTCACGTCGGGCGGCAGCTCGCCGAAGGCCGACGCGGTCTCGTGGGCGAGGATGCGGCGCGCCTCGTCGTCGAGGTCGCCCTCGCAGCAGGCGAGCGCCAGCACGGCCCGGAACGCCGGGATGCCGGGGTTGTCGGCCACGACCTGCGCGATGAGCGGCTGCAGCTCGGCCAGCCGGCCCTGCTCGTAGCGGATGTTCGTCAGCTGGCTCGTGAAGAACGACAGCGCGTCGGGCTGCGCGCTGGCCGTCGCGATCTGCAGCGCTTCCTGAGCGTGTTGCTCGGCCTCGGTCAGGCTGCCGGCGATGACCTCGAGGTTCGCCCGGTCGTAGGTCGCCAGCCACCGCATCGTCGGCTGGCCGAGGCGCTCGGCCAGCGTCGCCTCGTGCTCGACGTCGCGCCAGGCGTCGTTCAGGCGCCCCGCCTCGACGAAGGCGGCGGCCCGCCAGTGCACGGCGTGGAACTCGGCGACGGGGTCGCCGGTGCGGCGCGCGGCGGCGACGTTCTCGTCGCTGTTGGCCAGGCGCTCCTGGAGCGTCTGGGGCATCCAGAGCGTCACGAACCGCAGGCTCAGGACGCGGCTCAGCGCGGCGGGATCGTCGAGGCGGCGGGCCAGGGCCAGCGCCTCGTCGCTCAGCGCGACGCGCCGCGCGCGGTCGGCGGGCGAGAACGAGAGCTCGGCCGCGAGCGTCGCCAGCAGGAGCGCGCGCTCGGCGCCGTCGGCGTCGGCGTCGCCGACGGCGGCCAGGGCGTCCTCGAGCGCGTGCAACCGCTCGTCGTCGACGACGCCCGACGCGCTGACGAACCCGCGGCTGTTGGAGAGGACGGCGCGCACGAGCCGCGGGCCGTCGTCCAGGCGCCGCGCGAGCGCCGCGGCCTCCAGCAGCGTGTCGCGGAACTCGGGGTCGCCGGCCTGGCGCTGCGCGTCGCCGAGGCCGGCGAGGAGCTCGAAGCGCGTCGTGTCCTCGGCGCCGTCGAGCTGGTCGTGCAAGCCGACGCCCTGCCGGTACCAGCGGACGCCGTCGTCGGGCGCCAGCTGGGCGACCGCGTGACGTCCGGCCATCATCGTGTAGCGCAGGGCGCGCTCCAGGTCGGCGGGCTCGGCGTTGAGCCAGTGGCGCGCGAGCTCGGCGACACGGGGAGGCGGTGTCCCGCCCACCCCATCGCCGCACAGCTCCTCCAGCGCGGTCGCGGCGCGCCAGTGCATCCGGCCCCGGCGGGCCGGCCCGAGGCCCTCGTAGAGCGTCGTGACGATGAGCCCGTGCGCGAACGCGTACCGGTCGCCCGGGTGGCGCGGGGCGACGACGAGCGCGGCCTCCGCCGCGGCGTCGACGGCGGCGCCGACGCGGTCGTGTCCCCCGCCGTCCAGCATCCGCGCCACGAGCTCCAGGTCGAACTCCTGGCCGATGACCGCGGCGGCGGCCAGCGGCTCGCGCACGGCCTCGCCGAGGCGTTGCAGCCGGCGCTCGAGGACGTCGCGGACGCTCGTGGGCACCGGGGCGGCCAGCAGGTCGGCGCCGTGGTGGCGCAGGATCTCGGTGACGAAGAACGCGTTGCCCGAGGTGCGGCGCTGCAGCGTGTGCGCCGCGTCGAGGCCGGCGCTGTCGAGCTCGTGGCCGGTCGCGGCGCGCGCCAGCTCGGCGACGGCCGGGGCCGCCAGGCCCGAGAGCTCCAGGCGCGTGACGTCGGGCTCGCGGTGCAGGTCGGCCAGGAGCTTGGACAGCGGCGAGTCGTCGTCGAGCTCCGTGGACCGGAAGGTCGCGACGACGATCAGGCGCAGCCGCAGGTCGGCGCCCGCCAGATGGCGCAGCAGCAGCAGCGTCGGCGCGTCGGCCCACTGGATGTCGTCCAGGAACAGGACGACGGCACGCTGCGCCTGCTCGGCGTTCAGCAGCCCGGCGACGGCGCTGAACAGCAGGTAGCGCTCGCTGTCGCCGTCGGCGTCGTGCGGCGCCGGCGCGTCGGGGCAGCGGCGCTCCAGCGCGCCCACGAGGCGGCTCAGCTCGCCGCCGTGCTCGGCGACGTGGCGTTCCAGGACGGCGTCGGCGGCGTGCTCGACCAGGTGGGAGAGCGCCTCGACGAAGGGCTGGTACGGCATCCGCAGGTCCTCGTCGCAGCGGCCGTGCAGGACGGTGGCGCCGCGGGCATGGGCGGCGACGGCCAGCTCGCGTGCCAGCCGCGACTTTCCGATCCCGGGCTCGCCGCCGAGCAGGACGACCTGGCGCTCTCCGTGGACGGCGAGCGACAGCAGCGGCTCGAGCCTGGCGAGCTCGGCGGCGCGGCCCACGAAGCCCTCGGGCCGCGCGATCTCGAGCCTGGTGGGCAACGGAACGGCCGGCTCGGGCAGCGGATTCCAGCGGATCTCGGCCGCGGCGTCGGGCCCGCCGAGGCGGCGCGGGTCGCCGAGGTCGAAGCCCCCGTCGCGCAGCCGTTCCCACAGGTCGGTGTCGACGAGGATCTGCCCAGCGCCGGCCAGCGCGCAGAGACGGTCGTCGCGGCCGGGCTCCACCGAGGCGGCGATCCGCAGGACGCCGGGCGTCGCGGTCGTGCGGTTGTCGGCCTCGATGCGCTGCTGCAGCTCGACCGCGCACCGCGCCGCGTCGCCCGCCGTGGCGAACACCAGGCGCAGCGCGTCGCCGTCCTGACGGACGTCGACGGTCCCCTCGGCCGCCGCCACCACGCCCTGCATGAGCGCCAGTTGGCGCCCGCGCGCTTGCGCGCCGCCCGCGAGGGCTGCCGAGAGCTGGATGGTGGTGTGCCGCGCTGGGTGGTCTGGGTCTCCCATGCCCCCGGCTCCGTTGCAGGGCCGTCCGACGCCCGCATCATGACGGAGCCGGGGAACATGAGAGGCCGTACGGCGCGGAATGTCCTGAGGAGTCGTTCATTCCAGGTCCATCCATGAACCATCCGGAGCGCGTCATCCCCGCCGCTCCCCGGTGCCGCTCCTGTCGTCCTTCACCCCTCGGGCGTGACGTCGCGGGGAACGCCGTTCAGCGGGCGTGAACGCGCCGACCGCACCGCGATGAACGACGGCCGCTAGGGTGACTGGCATGCCCCTTGTCCCGATGGTGATCGAGCGCACGGCCCGTGGCGAGCGTGAGTACGACATCTACTCACGGCTCCTCAACGAGCGGATCATCTTCCTCGGCTCCGCGGTCGACGACCAGGTCGCGAACCTGATCGTGGCGCAGCTGCTGCATCTCGAGTCGGCCGATCCCGACAAGGACATCTCGATCTACATCAACTCGCCCGGCGGCTCGATCTACGCCGGTCTGGCGATCTACGACACGATGCAGTTCATCAAGCCCGACGTGTCGACGATGTGCGTCGGCATCGCGATGTCGATGGGCTCGCTGCTGCTGATGGGCGGCGCGAAGGGCAAGCGCTTCTCGCTGCCCAACAGCCGGATCCTCATCCACCAGCCCTCCTCGGGCTTCGAGGGCCAGTCCTCCGACATCGAGATCCACGCCCGCGAGATCATCAAGACCCGCGCGCGGATCGACGAGATCTACGCCCACCACACCGGGCAGCCGGTCGAGAAGGTCCACGCCGACATGGAGCGCGACCGCTTCTTCAAGCCCGACGAGGCCGTCGAGTACGGCCTGATCGACCGGGTCATCGAGCGCCACTAGCACGGGCGCACGCCGCCCGGGCGCGACGCGCTACGGCGTCGCGCAGCTCGCCGGCCGCCGATGGGTCTGCAGCAGCTTCTCGAAGGCCACGGGGCGCGCGGTCATGACGCCGTCGACGCACCAGTCGATGAGCTTGGTCCACGTCGCCGGCGACTCGGTGTCGTCGCTGAGCCACGTGTGCCACGCGAAGCCGTCCTGGTGGGCGTGGGCGACGTTGGCGGCGGTGGTGATGTCCAGCGTCGTGCCGTTGAGCACGTAGGTGATCGGCAGCTGGAACGCGACGACGTTCGGGCCCGGCGACTTGCCGCCCAGCAGCCAGTCCGCGGTCCCGGCGATGCCGGGCGCCAGCGGGATCTTCGGCGCGATCGCGTGGAAGCGGTCGACGGCCTCCTGCTTGAAGGACACGACGATGAGGTCGCGGCGCGGGCTGTTCTTCAGCAGCCGGCCGAGCACCACGGCGTTGCGCTCGTACTCGGCCACGGCCTCGGCCTTCGTGCGGCCCTTGATCTCGATGTTGATCGGGGTCTTGGGAAACGCCTTGAGGACCTGCTCGAGCGTCGGCACGCGGAAGTCGGCCGCCGTGTAGCCCTTCGGCGCGCGCCGCTTGCCGGTCGCGACCCCGCGCCACGTGTAGGCGGAGGCCTTGCGGTCGTGGCGGTAGGCGTCGTCGGCCGCGTGGAACCAGTAGGCGCCGTCGAGCTTCTCGATCTGCTTGAGCGTGTGCGACGCGATCGTGCCGGTGCCGCTGGTCGTGCGGTCCAGCGTCGTGTCGTGCATGACGACGACCCGGTCGTCCTTGGTCACCCCGACGTCGAGCTCCAGCATGTCGGCGCCCGCCTTCAGCGAGCGCTCGAAGGCGTACATCGTGTTGGACGGGAACTCGTCCTCGCCGCCCTGGTGAGCGATGTTCAGCGGTCGCTTCTCCAGCCACGGGTTGGTCGCCGCACCGGCGGCGGGCGCCGCCACGGCGAGGGCCAGGAGGGTCAGGACCGGCAGCAGCACGCGAGACATTGCGCGGCAGTCTGTCACACCGCGCCGTGGTGCTTCAGGCCACGCTGTGGCGGATCTGCCCGAGGCCCTCGATCTCGATCCGAACGGTGTCGCCCGAGGTCAGGAACGCGGGCGGGTCCAGCGCCTGGCCGACACCCGACGGCGTGCCGGTGAGGATCAGGTCACCCGGCTCCAGCGTGCAGGTCTCCCGCAGGAAGTCGATGATCGCGGGAACCCCGAAGATCATGTCGCTGGTCGACGAATCCTGGCGCAGGTCGCCGTTGACCCACGTGCGGAGCCGCAGCGCGTGAGGGTCGGCGATCTCGTCGGCCGTCGTGATCCACGGGCCGTACGGGCAGGACCCGTCGAAGCCCTTGGCGCGCGTCCACTGGGGCTCGCGCTTCTGGAGGTCGCGTGCGCTGACGTCGTCGGCGACCGCGTAGCCCGCGACCTCGCCGTCGGCGCCCATCACCACGGCCAGCTCGCCCTCGTAGTCCAGCCGGCGCACGACGGCCGGGCAGTGGATGTCGCCGCCGGGCGCGGCGGCGCTGGAGGGCAGCTTCAGGAAGACGATCGGGGCGGGCGGCAGCTCGGCACCCGTCTCCCGCGCGTGGGCCGCGTAGTTCAGGCCGACGCCGAAGATCGCGCGCGGACGCGGCACGGGCGCGAGCAGCTGGACGTCGCCGAGCGGGTACTCGGTGCCGGCGGCGGGCGTGCGGTCGCCGGAGGCGAGCCGGTCCACCACCGTCGTGCCGTCGTCGAAGGCGACGGCCGCGGCGCCGCGGATCTCGCCGGCCAAGGGCGCCTCGGCGCCGGGGGGCAGGAACGTGGCGAGCTTCATGGCTCGCGGGACCCTAGTCGGCAGCGGCCAGGGACGCAGGCGCGCCCGGCGGCAGCGGAGCTACGGGGTGCGGGCCGCGCGACGCTGGCGGCGCCGCTGGGCCGCCGCGGCGCGGCGACGATCGGCCGGGCTGGCCGACACTTCGGTCTCCTCGCGATGCTTGGCCCACTTGGCGCGCTCGGCGTCGGTCATCGTGCGGATCGTCAGATCCCCGGACGTGACCTGGTCCTGGATGCGCTCGAGCTTCGCCTCTCGTGCCGCCTGATCTCGCTCTCGCTGCGTCTTGGCCATGCCCATAGGATACCCCGCCGAAGACCGCACTAGCGCAAGTGGTCGTCCGCGTGCGTTCTGACCTCAAGTTCCCGGCGTGCCGGTCGATCGTGCTGGGGAGATGATCGGGCTGAGCAGGGGCCACGAAGAGCGCGTCCGCGTGCTCGTCCCCCGGCTCGCCACCGTCGAGGCGGTCGTGGCGCGCGTCGTCACCGGCGCGGCCGAGCTGGCGCTCGTCGGACGGCCCGAGATCCCGCTGCGCTTCCTGCACCGCCGCACGGCGACGATCGTGCCGCTGGCGGGCGACCGCCGCGTCGACGGGACGCTGCTCGCCGTGCCCGGCCCGCATGGCAAGATCCGCGACGACCTGTTGCACTTCCTGCAGGCGGTCGTCCCGCTCGCGCCCCGCCTCGAGCCCCAGCGCCGTGACGACCACCGGATCGACCTCGTCCGGCCGGTGGCGATGATCCCCGAAGGCTTCCAGGTCGGCTGGCTCAACGGCTTCACCCGCAACGTGAGCGCGGGCGGCGTGCTCGTCGCCGGCGCCGAGGCGCTCGAGGCGGGCGACAAGCTGCGCCTGCGCTTCGAGCTCGACTCCGCAGACGACCTCATCGACCTGCTCGCGCGCGTCGTGCGCGCCGACGACACGTGGGGCCTGCGCGGGCTACGCCTCGAGCAGATCGACGAGCGCGAGCGCGAGCGGATCGTCCGCTACGTCTTCGCCCGCCAGCGGCACGCGCTCGCGGAGCTGCGGGCGCGCGCCATCTGACAAGACCTCGGACGCTCAGCGCCGCGGGCGATCCCGGGCCGCGCCGGTGTCGTCGGCGACGGTCTCGCCGGTGTCGTCGCGGTTGCGCACGAAGCGCTCGTGCTCGGTGGCGAGGCTGTCGTCGGCCAGGCCCTCCTCGTGCAGCGCCGCGCGCGACTCGTGCAGCTCGGCCTCCGCGCGCTGCGCCCGCGCCTCGCGCTCGGCGCGGTCGGCTTCGGCGAGCCGCTCCTCGGCGACCTCGCGATGGGCGCCCGCGACCTCTTGGCGGCGGTTGACGATCTGGCGCTCGCGCGAGCGTGCGCGCATCCGCGGCATCACGAACGCGAGCAGGGCGATGATGATGAGCGCGACCACGACGATCGCGATGATGGCTCCGGTGGACATTCTGGGTTTCCCCTCCCGGTGGGATGTTGTTGCCCCTGGAGTACCCGTACGCTGGCAGAAGATGAACAGCCCGATCAACTTCGTCCTCGCGGCCGCCGGTGGCGGCTCCGGTGGCTTCGGTGGAGGCGGCGGTGGAGGCGGTGGCTTCGGCGGGGGCGGTGGCGGCGGCTATGCCGGAGGTGGCGGCGGGATCTCGGCCGGCTTCATCGTGCTCATCGTGCTCGCCGTCCTGGCGTTCTTCCTCGTCAGCGCCATCAGCACCATGCGCTACCGGCGGCGCCGCCGGGCGCGGGTGACCACCACCGAGCTGGCGGCCCAGGAGGCGATGACCGACGACGAGGACTTCGCGCCGGAGACCGTGCGCACCGCCGCCGCGGGGCTCTTCGTCGACATCCAGCGCCACTGGTCGGCCAACGACATCGAGGCGCTGGAGCAGATCGTCGGCCCCGATCTGATGGTCGAGTGGCGCCGGCGGCTGCAGGACTTCCGCCGCAAGGGCTGGCAGAACCGCTGCGAGCCGCTCGCCGAGCCGGAGATCGAGTACGTCGGCCTGGTCAACCGCGAGGGCGAGGACGAGGACCGGGTGGTCGTGCGGATCACCGCGCAGCTCATGGACTACGTCGTCGACGCGCGCGGCGACACGATCCTCAAGGACGGCGAGACCGACCCGCGCACCACGCTGACTGAGTGGTGGACGCTGCACCCGCCCGGCGAGCGCTGGCGGCTGCTGTCGGTCGAGTCCGACGCCGAGGGCCGCCACCACCTCGCCTCCGAGCTCATCGCGGTGCCGTGGGGCGACGATCGCGTGCGCGACGAGGCGCTCGTGGAGACCGCGGTCGCCGAGGCGGTCCCCGCCGGGGTCGCCGTCTCGGAGATCGCGCCGGCGGTGCTCGACGCCGATGCGCGCTCCGCGGCCCTGGACCTCGCCCTGGCCGACGGCCGCTTCGCGCCCGACGTCCTGGAGGTCGCCGCGCGCCGCGCGGTGCAGGCGTGGGTCGAGGCCGTCGACGGCGCCGACGACGCGCTGGAGGCCATCGCCGACCGCGAGGCGATCGACGTCTTGCTCTACGGCGGCGACGCCACGCGGCGCACCCGCGTGGTCGTGCGCGGTGCCCGCGTCGAGGCGCTGGCGATCGACGCGCTGGATCCCACGACCACCCCGGCCACGATGACGGCCGCAGTCACGCTGCGGGGCCGCACCTACGTCGAGGACCGCGACACCGCCGACGTCGTGGGCGGCAGCAAGACCACCGAGCGCAAGACCGTGCAGCGCTGGACGTTCGCGCTGACCGATGCCGCCGTCACGCCGTGGCGGCTGGCGCGCGTGGCGTAGGACAACAGTAGACCCGCCGGCCGCCCGCCGGGCAGACTGACGGCCACATGCGCGCTCGCCATGTCCTGATCGCGGTCGCCGCCGGCCTCGCCCTCGCCGACGCTTCGGTCGTCACGCTCGCGCTACCGCAGCTGCTGGGCGAGCTCAACACGTCCGTCGAGGGCGTCGCGGCGATCCTCATCGTCTACGCGCTGGTCATGGTCCTGGCCCTCCTGCCCGCCGAGCGCCTGCAGCGGCGGATCGGAGCGCCGCGGACGGCCGCCGCGGGCCTGGGCCTCTTCGCCGTCGCCTCGTTGGCGTGCAGCGCCAGCTCGTCCCTCGGGCTGTTGCTCGCCGGCCGTGCCGTGCAGGCCGTGGGCGGCGCCGGGGCGCTCGTTGCCGCCTTCGCGCTGCTGGAGCCCGGCGGGGCGGCCGGGGAGCGCGGGCGGCGCCTGTGGCTGGGGACCGCGGTGCTGGCCGCGGCCGTCGGCCCGGCGCTGGGCGGCGCGCTGACCCAGGCGCTCTCCTGGCGGGCGATCTTCTACGTCCAGGCGCCGGTCACCGCGCTGGCGGCGATCGCCGCCCTGCGGGAGCCGGACCGCCCGGCGGCGCCGCCGCCCGACGAGGATGCATGGCTGGCCCGCGGCCCGGCCGTCGCGCTGGCGCTCGTCTCGGCCGCCCTCACGTCGGTGCTGTTCCTCCTGGTCCTGCTGCTGGTGGCCGGCTGGGACGTCTCGCCGCTGCGCGCGGCGGTCGCCGTCAGCGTCATCCCGGCCGGAGCGCTGGTGGGCTCGCGCATCGGCGGCGATCCCCGTGCCCGGGCCGCGGCCGGCTGCGCCCTGGTGGGCGCCGGCGTCCTGGCGCTCGCCTTCCTGCCCGACGCGCGACTGCTGTGGACCGTCGTCCCCCAGGCCGCGGCCGGGCTCGGGATGGGGCTCGCGCTACCGGCCCTCGGCGGCGACCTGCTCCCCGAGCGCAACCCGCACGAGGCGGCGCGGCTCTTGGTGCTGCGCCACGCCGGCATCGTCGCGGCGCTCGTGATCCTCGCACCGATCGTCAGCGCCCAGCTCGCCGACTCGACGCAGCGCGCCCGCGAGCGCGGGGTCGCCGTCGTGCTGGACGCGCGCCTGCCGCCCAGCGACAAGATCCGCCTGGCGCCGAGCCTGCTGGCCGGCGTCCAGGCCGACCAGCCGCGAGCCGGGCTGCGCACCGCGCTGCAGCACGGGCGCGCCACGATCGGCGCGGCCGACCGCGCCGCCTACGACGACCTGGCGCGCCGCACCGACGACACGCTCGTGCTCGCCGTCGGCGAGGCGTTTCGCATCGCGTTTCTGGTGACGGGCGGGCTGGCGCTGCTCGCGGCGCTGGCGGTTCTGCCGCGCCGGCGGCCGTCACGCCCCCAGGCGCTGGCCGCGGCCGCGGCGAGCGCCGTCCTGCTGCCCGTGGCCTACCTCGGCCTGCACGCGAGCGTCGCGCCCAAGCCGGTGGCGCTCCAGGATCCGTGTCGCCACCGGGCACTGCCGCAGACCGGGGGCCTGGAGGGCTTCCTCCAGGACCGCGCGCTCGAGCTGCTCGACACGACCGCGTGCCGCGTCGGTGCCACGCGTGAAGAGCTCGTGCTGGCGCTGGCCGACAACGCGGACCGCCGCCGGTTCGAGCGCGACCACGGCGTGGACCCGCGCAGCCTCTCGACGGTCCTGCAGGGGATCCTCGGCTGAGCGGAGCGACCGCTGGGGCCGATCCGTCGCTCAGCCCAGGGCTACAGCAGTTCGGGCAGCGCTTCCTGCGGATCGCCGTGCAGCAGCCAGCCGTTGTCGGTGCGCTCGACCAACCCGCGGCGGGTGAGCACGCCCAGCGCGGTGGTGACCGACGGGCGCCGGGCGCCGACGAGCTTGCCGATCGTCTCGTGCGTGAGGGCCAGCGGGACCCGGACGCCCTGGGGCGACACGCGCCCCCAGCGATCGGCCAGCAGCCACAGGAGCACGAGCACGCGCGCGTCGACCCGCGGCACCTGCGCGATGGCCCGCTGCACCGACAGCTGGCGCGATCGTCGCGTGGTGCGGCCGATGAGCGTGTCGAGCATCGTGGGCCAGCGGCCGGCGACGGCGGCGAACCGCCGGTCCAGCACGGCGACGCGGGCGGGCTCCAGCACCGACCATGACACGCTGCCGGGTAGCGGATCCAAGGAGGCCTCGTCGTCCCAAGGACGGATGATGTCGCCCTGACCGAGCAGCTCGGTCGTCGAGCGCTTGGCCAGCTCGACGTCGCGAGTGATCAGACCGTCGAGGACGAGCAGGCCGATCGCGGGCGCCGCGCTCTCGCCGTTGGGCGAGGGGAAATCGAAGGGGCCCGTGGGCAGCGCATGCACGATGGCGACGGCGTGCCTCCGGGCCAGATCCCGCGCATCGCCGCTCAGCCCGGCTCCCATCTCGGGGTCGGCGTCGAGGATCGAGATCAGTGGACGTTGGGTCATTGTCTGACTGGACACCAGACTTTCGGTCTGCCCGGTCTGACCCAGGACAAACACCTCCGATCGGGGGATCTTCGTCCTGGCATGGGGGAATCGACCGGAAAACCGAGCGTCAGGATCGATCCACGGCGCTCACCATGGACTGTCCGTCACCAGACAGCATCGACAACTCCGGCCTCCGCCCCGGCGCCGAGGATGGCGCTCGCGCCTCAACGGGACCGCTGAGTAGCGCGGGCGCCTCTGCGGGTAGCCGGGGGCTCGATGGCCGAGCCCGACCCTGGCACCATGAGTGGACCCATGGACCTGCAGGGACAGCTCCTGGTCGCCTCGCCGACGATGGCCGACCCGAACTTCGCACGCACGGTGATCGCGATCGCCAACCACGACGAAGATGGCGCGCTGGGCATCGTGCTCAACCGCCCGAGCGACACCGAGGTCGTCGAGGCGGTCCCCGAGCTGGAGGGCGTCATGGACGGCAGCGAGGTCGTCTTCGTCGGCGGCCCGGTGCAGCCGGCGTCGATCGTCGTCCTGGCCGAGTTCGAGGACCCCGCCGAGGCCGCGTTCCTGGTGGTCGGCGGCATCGGCCTGGTCTCTGACCGCACCGGCCTGGAGCGCCTCGAGACCGTCACCGCCCGCCGGCGGATCTTCGCCGGGTACGCGGGCTGGGGCCCCGGCCAGCTCGAGAGCGAGCTGGAGCGCGAGGACTGGATCATCGAGCCCGCGCTGCCGGAGGACGTGTTCTCCGAGGCGCCGGTCGAGCTGTGGGCACAGGTGCTCGACCGCAAGGGCGGCCAGTTCCGCCTGCTCGCGCGGATGCCGGCCGACCCGTCGGTGAACTGACGCTACGCCAGCAGCGCGATCAGGACCACGACCACGATGCCGAGGCCGATCAGGCCGTAGACGATCGTCTGCGCGGGCCAGTTGCGCGTCCAGTGCGAGGCGTCGGCCCGGTCGCGGGTGTAGCGCCCCTCCGGAGGCGTTCCGACCCAGTCGTCGTCATCATCTGAACGAGTCCCCATGGGGCAGTAGTACCCGGCCTGAGGCTTCGCGGGGAAATCCGTACCCGGCAGGGACCCGGCGAGTCGCCGTACGATCCCGGGCACCCGCTAGCGTCCGCCGCGTGGCGAAGAAGAAGTCCACGCGCCCCGCGCGACCGCAGAAGAGCGCCGAGCCGACCACGGCCCAGCTGCGCCAGGAGTACTACGCCCGTCGGGCCGCCGAGCAGGCGCTCGAGGAGCTCGGGCTGCGCCTCGACGAGCGACCAGCGCCCAAGGGCGACGCGCGCTGGTGGTCGGAGGCCCAAGGCGCCCTGGACCGCCTCGAGATCATGCATGCGGTCTGGCGCTTCACCGGGCTGACCGGCTACGCCCCCGAGCCGGAGGACTTCGACCCGGCCCAGGGCTGGCCGACGGCGAGCGAGGTCGACGAGGTCTTCGGCTCCTGGGACAAGATGCTCGACGAGTCGGGCATCGACGACGCCGTCTTCGGCGTGGTGGTCGAGAAGGCCCTCGCGGCCCACGAGAAGCTCGGCGCGCGGGAGAAGGAGCTCGAGCTCCAGGCCCGCAAGCTCGAGGACGAGGGCAAGAAGATCCCGGAGCTGCGCCGCCGTGAGGAGGTCGCGCGGGCCAAGCGCGACGAGGCCGACGGCGCGCGGCAGGAGGCCGAGGCCGCCCGCGACGCGATCGCCCGCGAGCGCGACGCCGCGGCCGCCCGGATCGCCGAGCTGGAGGCGGACGTCGCCGATCTGCGCGCCGCCGCGGCGGCCACCGAGGACGCGCGCGCAGACGGGGCGGATCTCGAGCTGCTGGAGGAGATGGAGCGCGCGCTGGCCGACCAGGCCGCCACCCAGCAGGCGCGCGACGAGCTGCACGAGCGCATGGAGCGCCTGCGCGCCGAGCGCGAGCAGGACCGCCGGACGATCGCCGAGCTGACCCAGCTGCTGGCGCGCGTCGACACCCAGGGAGCCGACGAGGCGATCGCGGTCGCCGAGCCCGAGGCGGCGCCCGCGACCGTGCTGGAAGCCGTCGAGCGCGCCGCTGCCGAGGCCCAGCATCTGCGCTTCGCGCCGAAGGCCTTCGAGACCGCGGGCGACTCGCCCTTCCGCCGTCCCGGCCTGGTCCTGCGCACGCTCCGCGGGCTCGACGAGCTGGCCGCCCGCTACGCCGCCGGCGACATGGGCAAGTCGCTGGGCCAGGCCGCCGCCGAGCACGGCATCACCCAGTGGAAGCCCGACATCGCCGAGACCACGCGCAAGCGCTACGAGGACGACTACTCCTTCGCGCTGGACGGGTCCTCGCGCAAGCTCTGGGTCGGGCCGCACATCGGCCTCGGGTCCGGGTCCGGCGCGCAGTTCATCGCCCGCATCTACCTTCATGTCAGCGACGGCAGCGATCCTGAGGTCCCGCGCGGGATCATCGTGGCCGTCGTGGGACGTCACCTGCCCGACACCACCACCTGAGCCGAACCACAGAAACGGCAGCCACCCAGACCATGGCCATGCGCCCGATCACCGACGTCCTCGAGGACGACATCAAGCCGCTGTTGCGCGGCGTCACGCACGCGTACGCCTTCTGGGCGGCGCTCGGAGCCGCGATCGTGCTGACGATCATGGTCCCGGCCGGCACGCCGCGCCTCGCGGCGGTCGTCTACGGCGCCGGCCTGTGCGGGTTGTTCGCCGCCTCGGGGACCTACCACCGCTGGCGCTGGAACCCGCGCTGGCGACCGGTTCTGCGGCGCATCGACCACAGCACGATCTTCGTCTTCATCGCCGCGACCTACACGCCGGTGGCGCTGCTGGTCATGCACGGCACGCTGCGCTGGGTGATCCTCGCCGCGGTCTGGGCCGGTGCGATCGGCGGCGTGATCCTCAGCGTGGCGTGGATCACCGCGCCGCGCGTGCTCAGCGCCGCGTGCTACCTCGCGCTGGGCTGGGTCTCGGCGTTCGCGCTGCCGCAGATGATCCAGCACCTCGACCTCGCGCCGCTCATCCTGCTCGCCGCCGGCGGCGTGCTCTACACCCTCGGCGCCGTGGTCTACGCGACGAAGCGCCCGGACCCGTGGCCGCGGGTCTTCGGCTTCCACGAGGTGTTCCACGCGCTGGTCATCGCGGCCGCCGTGGTGCAGTTCGTGGCGCTGGCCGGCTGGGTCTTCCCGGCCTGACCGGTGCCCCGGGCGGTCCCGCGCTCGCCCAACTGAACGCCCCCGTTCCTACTCTCTGGTAGATTCCGGGGATGGCCAGCACCGTCGAGACCCCCAAGGATCAGCCCGCAACGCCCGCCGAGCCGACGTTCTCGCTCGCGCTGACCCAGGAGCAGAAGGACCTGCGCGAGTGGGTCCACGGCTTCTCGGAGGGCGTCGTGCGCCCCGCCGCCCACGAGTGGGACGAGCGCGAGGAGACGCCGTGGCCGATCATCCAGGAGGCCGCGAAGATCGGCCTCTACGGCTTCGAGTCGCTCCAGGAGTTCGCCGCCGACCCGAGCGGCCTGACGATGCCGATCGTCCAGGAGGAGCTGTTCTGGGGCGACGCCGGCATCGGCATGGCGATCATGGGCACGGGCCTGGCCGCCGCGGCCATCGCCGGCCAGGGCACGTGGGACCAGGTCATGGAGTGGATCCCGCAGTGCTACGGGACCGCCGACGACGTCAAGGTCGCCGCCTTCTGCGCCTCGGAGCCCAACGCCGGCTCCGACGTCTCCAACATCCGCACGACGGCCAAGTACGACGCGGCCTCCGACACGTGGGTCCTCAACGGCCAGAAGGCCTGGGCCA
>JAWVGD010000578.1:0-8284 GCA_033855515.1 Baekduia sp. | reverse complement strand
GACCGCGGCCAGGCCGCGCTCCCAGCCCAGCCCGACGGTGGCGACGTGCTCGCTTTCGACGCCGGTGCCGCGCCACTCGAGCAACACGGACATGTCGCTCGGCTCCTGCAGCTCGACGATGAGCAGGCCTTCGCCGATGGCGTGCGGCACGGCGGCCGGGACGAAGACCGAGTCGCCCGGCTCGACGGCGACGCGGTGCAGCGCGCCGAGCATCGCCTCGGCGTCCTGGCGCTCGACCCAGGCGCGGAGCTGGTCGGCGGAGACCGGCTCGCGCCAGCCGGCCCATACGGGGCCCGAGCCGCCGATGACGACCCACGCCTCGGTCTTGCCGAAGCGGGTGCCGAGATGCTCGCGCGCCACCGGCCCGCTCGGATGGGCGTGCACCGGCAGCCGCTCGCCGGCGTCCAGGAGCTTGACCAGCAGCGCGGGGTCGGCGCCCCAGCGGTCCACGTGCGCGGTGCCCAGCCACGCCTGCGGGTCGGCGGTGATCGCGTCGCGCAGCAGGCGGCCGTCGGGCAGCCGGCTCAGGCCGACGCCCGGCTCCTCGAACGCTTCGGTGGTCGACGCGACCCAGTCCTCGGGGAAGCGCCCGGGCCGCGGCTGCCGGCCGCGCAGCGCGGCGATCGCCGCCCCGCCGCGGTAGAAGCGCTCGATGTCGTTCGGGGGCAAGGTGATGGGGATCATCGGGGGACCTCTCCGGAGCCGCGGACGACGAGCTGGCACGTGACGATCTGCTGGCGCGGCAGGTGCGAGGGGTCGTCGAGCCGCGCGTAGGCGGCCTCGGCGGCCAGGCGCCCGAGCACGGCGGGCGGCTGGCGCACGACCGTGATCGGGGTCGCGAGCATCTCGGCCAGCTCGAAGTCGTCGAAGCCGACGACGGCGGGCTGCCGCCCGGCCGCGCGCATCGCCTTCAGGGCGCCGACGGTGATCCGGTTGTTGGCGGTGAACAGGGCGGTCGGGCGCCGGTCCGGTGGCAGGCGCAGCAGCTCCTCCGTGGCGGCCTGCGCGCCGGCGGTGTCGACCAGCTCGGAGCGGATGAGCTCGGGGTGCACGTCGACGCCCGCCGCGCCGAGCGCCTCGCGGTAGCCGGCCAGCCGCTCGCGGGCGGTCCAGATCGCCTGCGTGTCGACGAGCGCGGCGATCCGCTCGTGACCCTGGGCGAGCAGGTGCTCGGCGGCCAGGCGCGCGCCGCCGCGGTTGTCGGCCAGGACGGTGTCGACGGTGATGCCCTGGACCGGGCGGTCGATGGCGACGATCGGCACGCCGCCGTCGCCGAGCTCGTTGAGCAGGTAGCGGTGATCGTCACCGGCGGGGACCAGCAGGAGCGCGTCGACGGCACGGCGCAGGAAGCGCATGACGAGGTCGCGCTCGCGCACGGGGTCCTCACCACAGGAGCCGATGAGCAGCAGGTGCCCGCGCTCGCGCGCGAGGTCCTCGATCACGCGGGCGATGCTCGAGTAGAACGGGTTGCCGAGGTCCTCGATGACCAGGCCGAGGGCCCCGGCGCGGCCGGCGCGCAGCCCGCTGGCGAGCTCGTTGGGGACGAAGCCGAGGCGCTCGATCGCCGACCGAACGCGCCGGGCCGTCTCCTGGCGCACGCTCGGCTCGTCGTTGACGACGCGCGAGACGGTCTTGAGGCTGACGCCCGCCGAAGCGGCGACGTCGCGCATGGTGGGGCGGACGGTCATGGCGTTGCGGACCCGGCGTGGATGACAACGGTGTCATCTACGACCGGCGCGAGTATGCCCAGGCCGCCGACGCGGTGTCAAGGGGCGTCGGTCGCGAGGGCTTCGCACCGACCGGGCGTTCCGATGTGCTGATCACCGCGCCGTCACGCCCGGCGCCCGGCCGTGATCTAGGCTTGCCGCCGTGACCAGCGCCGGCGTGCTCAAGGCCGCCCCCGCGGCGCCCCCGGGGCCGCCCACGCTGGGGACGATCGCGCGCGAGTGGGGCCGCATCGGCTGCCTCGGATTCGGCGGGCCGCCCGTGCACATCGCGCTGCTGCGCGACCTGTGCGTGACGCGGCGGCGGTGGATCGCCGAGCGCGACTTCGAGGACGCGATCGCCGCCGTCAACCTGCTGCCCGGCCCGGCCTCGACGCAGCTGGCGATCTACTGCGCGCACCGCATCCGCGGCCGCTCCGGGGCGCTGGTCGGGGGCGCCTGCTTCATCCTCCCGGGCCTCGCGCTGATCCTCCTGCTGGCCGCGGCGTTCCTGGCCGGCGACCCGCCGCGCTGGCTGCGGGGCGCCGGCGCGGGGGCGGGCTCGGCGGTGGCGGCGGTGGCGCTGAAGGCGGGCCTGGACCTGATCCGGCCGAGCTGGACGCGGGCCGCGGGACGGCGCCGGCCGTTGTTGGTGTACTTGGCGTTGGGCGCCTTGTCGGCCGCGATCGTCGGGCCGTGGCTCGTGCTCGTCCTGCTCGGCTGCGGCGTCGTGTCGCTGCTGCTGTCGCGCCGCGGGCGCGCCGGCGGGTCGCGCGGCCCCGGTGGGCTCGCGTCCGTCGGGCCCGCGCCGCTCCTGCTGGCCGCGGCCGCCGCGGTCACGGGCGGGCTGGGCGCGCTGTGCTGGACCGCGCTGAAGGTCGGGGCGCTCTCCTACGGCGGCGGCTTCGTGATCATCCCGCTGATGCAGGCCGACGCCGTCGGGACGCACCACTGGATGACCGACGGGCAGTTCCTCAACGCCGTCGCCCTCGGCCAGGTCACGCCGGGGCCGGTGGTGCAGACCGTCGCGGTCGTGGGCTACGCGGCCGCCGGGGTGGGGGGCGGACTGCTCGCGGCGCTGGTCGCGTTCTCCCCGTCGTTCCTGTTCGTCGTGGTCGGCGCCGATCGGTTCCACGCCCTGCTGGGCAACCCGAGCGTGCGCGCGTTCATCGACGGCGCGGCGCCTGCCGCGCTGGGGGCGATCCTCGGATCCTCGATCCCGCTTGCGCTCGCGCTCGGCGCGGCCTGGCAGTGGGCGGTGCTCGCAGCGGCGGCGGTCGCGCTGCTCCTGCTGGGGCGCGGCGTGGTCGCGACGCTGGTCGGCGCGGGGGCGATCGGCGCGGTCGCGGCGGTGGCGGGGGCGGCGCTGCCGGCGTAGGGCGGGCACATGCGCGTCGATCCCGCGCGATGGGGAGCGCCGCGCGCCGACCGGGTAGGGCGGGGCCATGGCGCTCGCTTCCCCCGTCGATCCGACCACCCTGCACGCCGCGGTTCGCGCGTTCGTCGACGCCGTGGTCCTGCCCGAGGTCGCGGCCTGGGACGAGCAGGATGAGCTGCCCGGGCCGGTCCTGCGCCGGCTGGTCGACCTCGGGCTGACCGGCGCGCTGGTGCCGCGCGCCTACGGCGGACCGGGCCTCGGGGTGGCCGACCTCGTGCCGGCGTGGCGGACGCTGTCGCAGGGATGGATCTCGCTGACCGGCGCCATCAACCCGACCGGCCTGGCCACGACGCTGCTGGTGCGCAACGGCACCGACGCCCAGCGGGAGCGCTGGCTGCCCGGCATCGCGCGCGGCGAGATCCTGGCGTCGTTCTCGATCACCGAGCCGCAGGCCGGCAGCGACCTCGGGCGGTTGGAGGCGACCGCGCGGCGGCGCGAGGGCGGCGGCCTCGTGCTCGACGGCGACAAGCGCTGGGTGGCCGGCGGCGTGTCCAGCGACGTGATCTTCCTGATGGCCGAGGTGGAGGGCTCCGAGAAGCCGTCGTGCGTCGTGCTGCCCGCCGACGGGCGCGGCTCGCCGAGTTGGACGCTCGAGGAGATCGACAAGCTCGGCTACCGCGGCGTCGAGTCGGCGGCCTACCGGTTCACCGGGCACGAGGCCGCGGGCGCCGAGGTGCTCGGCGGCGATGAGGCCGTGGGCACGGGCGCGCGGCAGATGCTCGGCGCGCTGGACGTCGGCCGCGTCAACGTGGCATGCCGGGCCCTGGGCGTCATCGACCGCGCGCTGGCCTGCGCGGTGGACGAGTCGACGGGACGGGAGATCGGCGACGGCGTGCTGGGCGACCACACGCACGCGCAACTGCGCGTCGGGGAGATCGCGGCGCGCCGCGCCGCCGCCGTGGCGCTCGTGGCCGAGGCCGCCCGCGCGATCGACGCGGGCGACGACGCCGCGCGGGAGCTGTCGACCGCCGCCAAGGTCGTGGCGTCCGACTGCGCCGTGTGGGCGGTGGACCGCGCCGCGCGGCTGGCGGCGAGCCGGTCGTTCGCCGCCGGCGACGAGCTGGCACGCCTGCGGCGCGACGCGCCCCAGACGCAGATCGGCGAGGGGGCGAACGACGCGTTGTTGATGGCGTTGGCGAAGGGGTATCTGGTGGACTAGACGCGGCGGCTGACGCGCGCCATGACGCCGTCGACGCACTGCTGCACCACCGTGTCGGCGTCCAGCGGGAAGAGCTCCGGGAGGCCGGGTGCGTCCAGCCGCACGCCGGCGCCGAGCCGGGCGAGGTGCATGGTCCCCAGCGTCTGCGTCCACAGGACGTTGGCGAGCACGTCGGGCTCGTCGACGGCGAAGTCGCCCCGCTCGGTCCCGCGACGGAGGATCTGGGCGACCTGGTCGACGCAGCTGGCCATGCCCGAGACGAGCCGCCGCCCGACCGACTCCGACAGCAGCTCCGCCATCTCGGCCGCCGGGCGCCGCATCAGCGACAGCGAGCAGTCCAGGAACGCGGGATAGCGCCGGCAGAAGTCGGCGTAGGCCTCGGTGCAGCGCTGCAGCTGCACGGGCGGCGGGTCGCCGGCCTCGATCGAGGCGGCCAGCAGCGCCGACAACTCCCGCAGGTAGTCGGTCACCGTGAGGACGAAGAGCTCCTCCTTGGAGGAGAAATGCCGGTAGATGAGCCCGCGGGCGATGCCCACGGCCCGCGCGATCTCCTCGACCGGAGCGTCCTGCATCCCGCGCTCGTCGAACAGCGCGCGGGTCGCGGTGACGAGCTCGCGCTCCCGTGCGCGAGGCGTCGTGGTCGGGCCGGCTGCCATCTCCCACGACAGATTAGCCCCTGACGGGTCTTGAGAACGCAGGTTTGACACATGTTCTCATTGGGGTACTCTGCCGTTTGCATGGCCGAGACCGGAGCACGCCCGAAGGTCCCTGCCTGGCGGCTGCGTGCGCTCCGCGGCCTGCGCGCGTTCTTCAACCCCCTGCTGCCCGACGACTACCTCGAGCTGGTCAACCCGCTCTGGTCCACGCAGGAGCTGCGCGGCCGCATCGAGCGCGTCGAGCCCGAGACCGGCGACGCGGTCACGATCCACATCAAGCCGGGGTGGGAGTGGTCGGGCCACGAGCCGGGCCAGTACCTGCGCGTCGGCGTCGTGGTCGACGGCGTCCACCACTGGCGCGCCTACTCGCTGACGTCCGATCCCGGCCGCCCCGACGGGCAGATCTCGATCACGCCCAAGGTGTATGAGCCGGGCGCCGTCTCGCCGTTCCTGGTGCGCCACGCACGCCCCGGCGCGATCGTCCGGCTCGGCGGCGTCGAGGGCACGTTCGTCCTGCCCGAGCCGCCGCCGCGGCGCCTGCTCTTCCTCAGCGCCGGCAGCGGCATCACGCCGATCATGAGCATGCTGCGCCACCTGGCGCGCCGGCCCGGCGGCCTGGACGACACGGTCCACATCCACTCCGCGCGGGCCACCGACGACGTCATCTTCGCCGAGCGCCTGCAGGCGCTGGACGCCGAGCACGACGGCTACCGCCTGCATCTGCGCCTCACCGGCACCGACGGCCGCTTCGTCGCCGCCGACCACCTCGACGACCTCTGCCCCGACTGGCGCGAGCGCGCGACGTTCGCCTGCGGCCCGGCCGCGCTGCTCGACGCGCTGACCGAGCACTGGGCCGACGCGGGCCTCTCCGAGCGCCTGCACATGGAGCGCTTCCAGCCGGTCATCGGCGGAGACGCGACCGCCGGCGCCGGCGGGACGATCCGCTTCACCCGCAGCGGCGTCGACGCCGAGTCCGACGGCGGCACCCCGATCCTCGTCGCCGGCGAGGAGGCCGGAGCGGACCTGCCGTTCGGCTGTCGCATGGGCATCTGCCACACGTGCGCCGGGCGGCTGTGCTCCGGCCAGGTCCGCGACCTGCGCACCGGCGAGATCTCGGGCCGCGAGGGCGAGACCGTCCGCACCTGCGTCAGCGCCCCCGAAGGCCCCGTCGAGATCGAGCTTTGACCGTGTCCGCGACCCCACGAAGCGAGGACCCATGAGCGCCACCGCGACCGCACCGCCGCCGCAGATCGAGAGCCCGCTCGCGCGGCTGACCGACGAGCAGATCGAGGAGCTGGGGCGCGAGTTCGCCGCCATCCATGACGAGGTGTTCGCCGAGCTCGGCGACCGCGACGCGCGCTACATCCGCTCGATGATCGAGCTGCACCGCCGGCTCGTCGTGCTGTCCCGCGTGATCCTGCTCTTCTCCCGCCACAAGCCGGCGTGGATCGCCGGCACCACCGCGCTGTCGCTCGCCAAGATCCTGGAGAACATGGAGATCGGCCACAACGTCATGCACGGCCAGTGGGACTGGATGAACGACCCCCAGATCCACTCCTCCAACTGGGACTGGGACTCGGCGTCCACGGCCGAGGCGTGGAAGCACTCCCACAACTTCATCCATCACACCTACACCAACATCCGCGGCAAGGACCGCGACCTCGGCTACGAGATCATGCGGATCGACCCGCATCAGCCGTGGCACCCGGTCTACCTGCTGCAGCCGGTCTACAACCTGGTGTTGATGGCGTTCTTCGAGTGGGGCGTCGCGTTCCACGACCTGGACTTCGAGGCGATCCGCCGCGGCGAGAAGCCCAAGGCGCAGATCAAGAAGGAGCTCAAGGGCATGGCCGGCAAGGCCCGGACGCAGATCGTCAAGGACTATCTGGCCTTCCCGGCGCTCAGCGGCCGGCGCGGGTTCAAGAGCACGTTGAAGGCGAACTTCACCGCCAACGTCGTGCGCAACGTGTGGGCGCACGCGATCATCTTCTGCGGGCACTTCCCCGACCAGACGTACACCTTCAGCCAGTCCGAGGTGGCCGACGAGACCCAGGGCGGCTTCTACGTCCGCCAGCTGCTCGGCGCCGCGAACATCGAGGGCAGCCCGCTGTTCCACGTGCTCAGCGGCAACCTCGGCTACCAGGTCGAGCACCACCTGTACCCCGACATGCCGAGCTCGCGCTACTCCGAGATCGCCCCGCGCGTGAAGGCGCTCTGCGAGCGCTACGACCTGCCCTACAACACGGGCCCGTTCCACAAGCAGTGGGGCAGCGTCATGCGCACGATCGCGCGCCTGGCGTTCCCCGGCGGCGCCCCGCGGCCGAAGCCGGGCCCGTACCGCAGCGCCAGCGCCGACTAGGCTGGTGGGCCGTCCTCGCGCGCGGCCTGCTCCCACTCCTTGGGATACAGGTACGCGCGGAACGCCAGCCGCGTGAGGTCGGGCTCGAGGTCGGGCAGCGTCGCGGTCTCGCCCCGCCGGATCGCGGCGTAGACGACCTCGAGGATGCCGCCGGTGACGAAGGCCGGCGTCATCGCCGACAGCCACCGGTCGGCGCCGGGCTGCGAGCGGGGAAGCTGGTCGACGATCGGGAAGAACGCCTCGATCGCGGCGTCGCGGCGGGCCAGGCCGCGCGGGCCCGAGCCCAGGACCTCCACGATGCACATGCGCGCGAAGGCGGGCTCGGCGGCGAGGAAGCGCAGGAACTCGCCGAGCAGCGCGCCGACCTTGTCCTCCCAGGTGCCCTCGGCGACGGCGGCCAGACCCTCTGCCATCTTGTTCATCAACAACGCCGTGATGGCGTCGTAGGCCGCCAGGAAGCAGTCCTCCTTGTCGGTGAACAGCTCGTAGAACGTCTTGCGCGACACGCCGGCGTAGTCGGTGATGTCGGCCACGCGCGTCGCCGCGTAGCCCTTCTCGGCCACGACGTTGGCCATGGCGTCCAGCAGCCGCTCGCGCTGGTTGCCGGCGATGAACTCGCGCGAGAGCCCGTGGCGGCCCTTGGGCAGCGCCGCGCTCGGCGGATCGCCCGAGAGCGGGAGCGAGGGTCCGGGGTCGTCGGGCTCGGTCATGCGTCGGACTGTCCGCTAGTCGGTGCCGAACAGGCGGTCCCCGGCGTCTCCGAGGCCCGGCCGGATGTAGCCGCGCTCGTCCAGGCCGCGATCGAGCACCGCGGCGAGGATCGGCACGTCGGGATGGGCGGCGCCGACGGCGGCGACGCCCTCCGGCGCGGCCACGAGGCACACCAGGCGCAGGTCGACCGCCCCGGCGGCGCGCATGCGCGACAGCGCCGCGACGGCGCTGCCGCCGGTGGCGAGCATCGGGTCGACG
>JAWVGD010000577.1:0-5306 GCA_033855515.1 Baekduia sp. | reverse complement strand
CGCCGCCGAACGCCTCCTCGGCCGCCTCCTCGTTGCGCCAGTAGCCGAGCGGGTAGTGCGGGTTGCTGCGGGCGCGCAGGCAGATCTCCCCGCGCTCGCCCTGGGCGACCTCGTTCTCGTCCTCGTCGAGCAGGCGGACGTCCCAGCCCGGCAGCGGGCGGCCCATCGAGCCCTCGCGGACCTCCATCCACGGGAAGTTGCCGACCAAGGGGTAGGACTCGGTCAGCCCGTAGTAGTCGAGCACGGTCAGGCCGTACTGCTGCCGGAACCAGCGGATCGCCTCGGGGTTCAGCGGCTCCCCCGCCGAGCACACGACCCGGAAGTCGCACGGGTAGCGCTCGGCGGCGTTCTCGATGCCCATCATCGAGCGCATCGCGGTCGGCGTGGTGAAGACGTTCGTGACCTTGTGGCGGCTGAGGAACTCCAGCTGCAGCGAGGGGTCGAACCCGCCCTTGCGCTGCAGCACCACCTGGACCGCCCCGAGGCGCCACGGCCCCAGCAGCGGCGCGATGCCGGCCGCCCAGGCCCACTCGCCCATGCCGTGGAAGCGCTCGCCGTCCCGCACGTCGTGGCTGTAGACGAACTCCTCGTGGGCGAGCAGGTAGCGGTGGGCGTGGACGATGCCCTTGGCCAGCCCGGTGGTCCCCGAGGTGTAGTAGAGCTGGGCGGGGTCGTCGGCCGCCGTGTCGGCGACGATCGGGTCGGTCGGGGCGCCGGTCAGCAGGCCGTCGCCCTCGTCGAGCACGAGCAGCTCCCCGACGGTGTCGCCGACGTGGTGGCGGAAGCGCTCGGCGTTGGCCTGGTCGGTGATCAGGACGCGGGGCCGGGCGTCGTTGAGGCGGTGCGCGATGCCGTCGTCGCCGTAGAGCACCGACATCGACAGCAGGATCGCCCCGCGCTTCCATGTGCCGAAGAAGATCGCGGCGGTCTCCGGCGTGGGCGGCAGGACGACCGCGACGCGCTCGCCGCCGTCGACGCCGTGCTCGCCGAGGACGTGCGCGGCCTGGTTGGCGAGGTCCTGCAGCTCGCCCCAGGTCAGGTCGCGTCGCTCCCCGTCGTAGCGCTCCCAGACCATCGCGAGCTTGTCGCGTGGATGCTTGTCGCAGACGTCCTGCGCGATGTTGTAGCGGTCGGGCACGTGCCACTCGTGCTTTGCGACCTCGTCCTCGTAACGACCCATGGAGGCGACCTTGGCAGAGCGCGCGCCGGGCGGCAACCACGAGCGTCTGGCTCACCAGGTCTTCGGCCGCTCGCGCTCCGCCGGCGGCGCGAGCCGCACGCGGGCGCCGCCGATCGTCACGCCGTCCTCGCGCACGAGCACGGGATCGAGCTCGGCCTCGGCCAGCTCCGGGATCGCGTCGGCCAGCGCGGCGACGCGCAGGATGACGTCCCGCAGCGCCGCGACGTCGTAGCGGCCGTCGGCCAGCGCCGCGCGCACCGCCGGAGGACCCTCGACGAGCTCCTCGGCGTCGACGTCGGTCAGCGGCGCCAGGCAGAACGTCACGTCGCCCGAGCCGGGGCCGACCCAGCCGACGCCGCCGCCCGGCCCGAGGCCGACGACGGGGCCGAGCTCGGGGTCGTTGACGGCCCCGACGAGGACCGCGGCGCCGTCGGTGACGGCGCTGTCGTCCTCGATCTCCAGCCCCGCGGCGCGCAGCAGCGCGACGGTCTCCTCGCCCCCGAGCCAGCCGTCGCCCGCGCCGGCGGCCACGGCCTGGGCGGCGCGCGCGTCGAAGCCCTCCAGCGCCGGGACCTGGCCCATCCGCCGGCCCAGCCAGTCGCGGCGGTCGGCGGCGATCGCCAGCGCGCGCACCGCGGCCTCCGGGAAGCGGTAGTTGGGGACGCGCCGGACCTCACGCTCGGGCAGGCGCCCGTCGCCGCCGACGACACACGCGACGACCGGCTTGGACGCGCCCTCCACCGCGTCCTCCAGCGACGCGAGGCGCGCGCCCGGCTCGTCGCCACCGAGGCCGACGTGCACCACCAGGACGGCGTCGATCCCCTCGTCGGCCAGCAGCGCGGCGACGGCCTCGCGCTCGTCCGCCGCGCCGGCGCGCACGCCGAGGTCGATCGGGTTGCCGAGGCGGTCGGCGTTCGGCAGCGCCTGCGCCAGCCGCGCGCGCGTCGCCTCCGACGGCCGGCCCAGGCGCAGCCCGCGCGCCGCTGCGGCGTCGGCGGCCACGGTCCCCAGGCCGCCGGAGTTCGTCACGACCCCGACCGCCCGGCCGGCCGGCAGCGGCTGGCGCTCCAGGAGCTCGGCGGCGTCGAACAGCGTCTGCGTGCTCTCCACCCGCAGCACGCCGGCCTGGCGGAACAGCGCCTCGGTCGCGGCCGTGTCGGTCAGCGCGGTGGCGATGCGCAGCTGACCGGGCTCGGCGTCGTGGTCGCGCCGCGACCCCTTCACCGCGAGGGTCGGCGTGCGCCGCGACACGCGCCGGGCGACCTGCGAGAAGCGCCGCGGGTTGCCGAAGGACTCGACGTAGAACGCGACGACGGTCGTGCGCTCGTCGTCGGCGAAGTGCTCGAGCACGTCGTTGGTCGACACGTCGGCGCGGTTGCCGAGCGCCAGGAACGACGACACGCCCATCCGCCGCGCGGCGGCGTGGCCGAGGAGCGCGAGTCCGAGCGCGCCCGACTGCGAGGACAGCCCCAGGCCCCCGCGGCGCACCGGCACGCGGCCGATGAGCGCCTGCAGCGCCACGCCCGGGTCGGTGTTGACGACGCCCAGCGCGTTGGGCCCGACGAGGCGCAGGCCGTGGGCCCGGACGGCGCTCAGCAGCGCCTCCTCGCGGGCGCGGCCCTCGGGCTCGTCGGTGTCGCCGAAGCCGGTCGACACCACCAGCAACGCCCGGACGCCGGCCGCCGCGGCCTCCTCGGCGACGGCCAGCACCTCGCCCGCGGCGACCGCGACGACCGCCAGCTCGGCGGGCTCGTCGAGGTCGCGCAGAGACCGCACCGCGCGCGTGGAGCCGACGACGCCCGCATCGGGATGCACGGGCGTTGCGACGCCCGCGAAGCCGCCCTCGACGATCCCGCGGAAGATCGCGCCGCCGACCGAGCCCTCGCGGGCGCTCGCCCCCACGACGGCGATCGACGCCGGCGCCAGCAGGGGCCGCAGCGAGGCGACGGTCGCCGCGTGCGTGCGGTCGTCGATGCGCTCGGCCAGCGCGACGGTCGGGCGCAGGTCCAGCGCAAGGTGGACGATCCCGCCGGTGCTCGCCCGGCGCACCCCGAAGCCGGCGTTGCCGAACACGCGGAGCATCGGCCGGTTCTCGCCCATGACCTCGGCGTCGAAGCGCGTGATGCCGCGCCCGGCGGCGATCTCGGCGAGCTGCTCGAGCATCCGCGTCGCCAGCCCCCGGCCCTGCAGCTCCTCCGAGACCGCGAAGGCGACCTCGGCGGCGTCGGGCTCGTTGAGGCGGTCATAGCCCGAGACGGCGACGACGCGCTCGCCCAGATGCGCGAGCAACGGCACCCGCGCATCGCCGTCGGCGTTGGCGTAGTCGCGGGAGATGAGATCGGAGCGCCCCGCCCCGTGGAACCGCATGTAGCGGCTCTCGAAGCTGAGGCCGTCGAAGAACGCCCGGATCGCGTCCTCGTCCTCGGGCCGGGGCGAGCGCAGCCGCAGGGCGGACCCGTCGCGCAGGATGACGTCGCGGACCAGCATGGGCATCGAGGGTACGGGCCCCACGCCGCGGGCCGGGCGGCCCGCGGCGTGGTCACGCTGAGGCGGAGGTCCTACTCCTCGCCCGTGGTCTGGCGCTCGGCGACCTTGCCCTGCAGCTGCTTCATGACGTCGGGGTCGCGCAGCGTGGTCACGTCGCCCAGCTCCCGGCCTTCGGCGATGTCCTTCAACAACCGCCGCATGATCTTGCCCGAGCGCGTCTTGGGCAGGTCGTCGGCCCAGATGATGCGCTTGGGCCGCGCGAGCTTGCCGATGCGCACCGCGACGTGCTCGCGGATCTCCGCGACGAGCTCATCGGTGCCCTCGAGGTCGCCCTCGAGCGTCACGAACGCCGCCACCGACTGGCCGGTGTCCTCGTCCATCGCGCCGATGACGGCGGCCTCGGCGACCTTGCCGTGCGAGACGATCGCCGACTCGATCTCGGCCGTCGACATCCGGTGGCCGGAGACGTTCAGCACGTCGTCGACGCGCCCGATGACCGAGACGTAGTCCTCCTCGTCCTGCTTGGCCGCGTCGCCGACGAGGTAGGTCCGGTTGTCCCACTTGGACCAGTAGGTGTCGACGTAGCGCTCGTCGTCGCCGGCCAGCGTGCGGAGCATCCCGGGCCACGGCGTGCGCAGCGACAGGAGCCCCTGGGTGTTGCGCGGGACCTCGTTGCCCTCCTCGTCCAGGACCGCCGTCGTGACGCCCGGCAGCGGGGTGCCGGCCTTGCCGGGCTTCATCACCTGGGCCCCCGGCAGCGTCGTGATCATGATCCCGCCGGTCTCGGTCTGCCACCAGGTGTCGACCACGGGGCAGCGTCCGCCGCCCACGACCTTCCAGTACCACAGCCATGCCTTGGGGTTGATGGGCTCCCCGACGCTGCCGAGCAGCCGCAGCTTGGACAGGTCGGCCTTCTCGACGTGCTCGATCCCCCACTTCATGCACGCGCGGATCGCGGTCGGCGCGGTGTAGAAGATCGTCGCGCCGTAGCGGTCACACAGCTCCCACCAGATCCCCTTGTGCGGGTAGTCGGGCGCGCCCTCGTACATCACCGACGTCGCGGCGTTCAGCAGCGGGCCGTAGACGATGTAGCTGTGGCCGGTGACCCAGCCGACGTCGGCCGAGCACCAGTACACGTCGTTCTCGGGCTTCAGGTCGAAGACGTACTTGTGGGTCCAGGCCACCTGGGTCAGGTAGCCGCCGGTGGTGTGCAGGATGCCCTTCGGCTTGGCCGTCGAGCCGCTCGAGTACAGGATGAACAGCGGGTGCTCGGCATCGAGCTCGGCCGGCGCGCACTCCGCGTCGGCGGCGGCCAGCGCCTCGTGCCACCAGACGTCGCCCTCGCCCATCGGCGTGTCGTCCAACCCGGCGTGCTGGACGACGAACGTCGTCTGCACCGGCATCCCGGCCTCGTCGACGGTGCTCTTGACCGGCGCGACCTTGCCCTTGCGCCGCGCACCGTCGACGGTGATGAGCGCCTTGGCGTCGGAGAACTCCATGCGCTCCTTGACGGACTCGGCGCTGAAGCCGCCGAAGACGACGTTGTGCGGGGCGCCGATGCGCGAGCACGCCAGCATCGCCACGACGACCTCGGGGATCATCGGCAAGAAGATCCCGACGACGTCGCCCGCCCGGATGC
>JAWVGD010000576.1:0-2626 GCA_033855515.1 Baekduia sp. | reverse complement strand
CGAGGCGCTGCATCGTCGGCTTGAGCTCCTTCAGGAACGCCGGGAACTTCTGGAGGCTGGCCTCGATGTCGCTGCGGCGCTGGGCGCTGGCCTGTGCGGTCTTGTCGGCCTGGACGATGAAGTCGGCCACCTTGGCCTTGTCGCGGGCCAGCGGGCGCAGGACCTCGTCGCCGTTCTTGGCCAGCTGCGCGAGCGTGTCGTTCTGCTGGGCGAGGATCGCCAGGACCCTGTCGGTCTGCTGCAGCGCCGGGTCGGCCTGGCGGATCGCGCTGCGCAGCTCGTCGCCGTTTGCGGCGAGGCCGGTGCCGAGCTCGTTGATGATGATCGACAGCCGCTGGCGGTAGGGCAGCCGCATGATGTTGCCGACCAGATCGATGTCGACGGGCTTGGCCGTCTGGGAGTCGGGCAGCAGGTACTGGCCCTTGCCCGCGCCGTTCTTGATCTGGTCGAGCGCCGGCGCCGGCGCGTCGCCCTCGGCGCGCGGCTGGGTCAGCGTGCACTCCACGAAGCGCTCGCCGATCAGCGACTGCGGGCGGATCGTGCAGGTGCCGTCCTTGCGGAAGTCCTTGAAGCCCGGGGTCGTGATGTCGAGGACGACCGCGGCCTTGTTGTCGGGCGTGACGTCCAGCGCCGAGATCTTGCCGACCTTGACGCCGGAGACCTTGACGTCCTCCCCCGGGATCACCGTGAAGGCGTTGCTGAAGATCGCGCGGACCTGGTAGGCGCCCTTGTTGTCGTTGCCGGCGCCCGTGCCGAGGACGACGAGGACGACGACGGCGACGGCCAGCGCGACGCCGATAGCAGTGAGGCGGGCTCTCATGGGCCGGGCGGCACGATGCTCGGGTCGCAGTCCGAGCCCGCGGGCGTGTAGGGGTTGGAGCCGTCGGGGGCCGACTGGGTGGCCGAGCCCGGGCAGCGGCGGATCTTGCCGGACTGCAGGCCGACCTGGCGCTCGGCGGGCTTGAGCGCGGTCAGCGTGCCGCCGGCCGGGTTGTCGGTGAACTGGAAGGCGTTGACGATCGGCGAGATGCGCGCGAAGTGGCCGTTGGCGTCGTAGTTGGCCGTGCTCTGGCCGAAGTCGCGGAACCAGCCGATGAGGTCCGGCGCGTAGGGCCGGATGAACTGGAGCACCGGCGTGCCCTGGCGCAGGCCCTGGACGGTGTGCTGGAACGCCGGCGTCGCGACCTGCGTGAGGCGCGGCTGCTTCTGCAGCAGGTCGATGAGGTCGTTGCCGGCGCCGGGGCGGTCGATGAGCGTCCGCAGGTCCTTGATCGTCGGCCGTGCCTCGGTCACCAGCGGGCGCAGCTGGCGGAAGAACGGGGCGAGCCGCGGGGCGACGGGCTTGGAGGCGTTCACGAGCTGGTCGAGGTCGTCCAGCGTCGAGCGCAGGTTCACGAACGTCGTGTTGGCCTGGCGCAGCGTCGTGGGCAGCGCGAGGAGCGCGCGGTTCAGCGACGCGCTCTCGGAGCCGATGGCCCCCGTCGTCTGGTTGGCGTTGGAGACCAGGGACGACAGGTCGTTGCGCCGCGACGCCAGCGCCGTGGTCGCGCGCGCCGTGTAGATGATGAAGTCCTGCAGCGACTGCTGGTCGCGGTCGAGCTCGTTGACGAGGCGCGACGTCGTGCTCAGCGCCGGGTTGAAGTACTTCAGCGCCTCGTTGGCCTTGGCGCCCTTGCCCTTGTACTGGGTCGCGGAGCCGTCGATGACCTGCTGCAGCGACTTGCGCGCCTTCGGGTCGAGCGTGTTGAAGAGCTGGTCGAGGTCGACGGCCGAGGTCGTGGTGTCGAGGCCGAGCGTCTGGTCGTCGTCGATCTTCTGCGACGAGTTCGGGCCCGGGTTGATCGACACGAAGCGGTTGGCGACGCCCGAGAGGGAGCCCGAGCGGATCTGCGCGGTGCTGCCGGCGTGCAGCGGCGCGTAGGGCTCTTCGATGCTGACCTTGACCTCGGCGAGGTTGTTCTTGCCGAGCTTGATGTCGTCGACGTTGCCGACGCGGCGCCCGCCGATCTGGACGTCGTTGCCCTTGACGAGCTGTCCGGCGTTCTGGAACACCAGCGTGTAGTGGTGCGTGCTCCCGCCGGCCAGCAGCAGCCACGCCACGACGGCCACCACGGCGATCGCGAGGACCGCGATGCCGCGCGAGACCGTCATCGCGTCACCCCGGCGGCCGGGCGGCCGCCTGCGCGCACGTCAGCGACCACGCTGGGCGTGGCGGACGCGATGGGACAAGGCGAAGGGTGGGACAGGACCGTGGTGGGGTTCGGTGCAGTTCGGGCTGGCCGCGCCGCGGCCGGGAATCATGAGACTGAAAAGTTGAGCGGAGGTTGAGGACCGTTGACGCGGACGGTCACTCCATGCCGAGGGGCCCTTGGGACTCGCCGGACAGGAACTGGCGGACGAAGGCGTTCTCGGAGTTGAAGAGCTCCTCGGCCGGGCCCGCCTCGACGATGCGGCCCTTCCACAGCACGCTGATGTACTCGGCCACCCGGCGCGCGCTCATGATGTCGTGCGTGATGACCGTGTAGCAGCCGCCGTTCTCCTCGTGGATCTCCTGGATGAGCTCGCACAGCAGCGCCGTGCGGACCGGGTCCAGGCCGGAGTCCGGCTCGTCGAAGAGGACGATGTT
>JAWVGD010000575.1:0-7138 GCA_033855515.1 Baekduia sp. | reverse complement strand
GCATCGAGGACCAGGATGCCGACGGCATCCCCGTCGGCGATGCCGGATTCCTTCAACGCCACTGCGGCGGAGTCGGCGGCGATCTCATCCGGGAACACAGCCAGTACGAGTTGCCGGTTTGCCATGAGGGTCCCTTCGGTTGGGTGTGGAGGCGCGCGAGGCGCCGGATCGAACGATGCCGGGATCTGGCCCGACCCACACCATCCGTTTCGGGTGATGGCGCAACGCTCGTCCCGCGGTCGCTTCCGATGGCCGCGCACCATCAGCGCCCCGCTGCCAGCCATTGCCCATCGTCCACACGCGCTCCGAGCCGGTCCCGTCGCTCAGCCCGGCTTGCTCTGAACGACCTTCCTAGCCGCTCAACCCCTTCAGGAACGGCACGAGCTTCTTCAAGAACTCGTTCTTGGAGGGGTCGGCCGTGTTGGGGTCGTTGTGCGCGTAGGTCGCGTGGCGGTCGACCAAGGTGATGTTCTTGGCCGGGATGTGCGACTGCTTGGCCAGGTTCTTGGTGGCGTCGAGCACCCGCTGGCCGCCGAGCGCGGCGCCGAAGGCATACATCTTGAGGCTCTTCGGCAGGTCGTGGCCGTGCGTGGCGTGGACGTCGAGCACCTTCTGCGCCGGGTTGGCGTTGCCGGCCGCGACCGCGCCGGAGTCGATCGTCAGGCGCAGCGGGTGATACCAGGCGGTGCCGTCAAGGCCCTTCAAACCCCAGCCCGAGAAGACGTCGGCCATGCGGCGCAGCGGCGTCAGCGCGCCCGCGTCGTCCCAGCCCTTGGGATCGCCGGTCGTCGCGAGGTGGCCGAGGTGCGCCTGCGCGGCGGCCAGCGACGCGGGCGACGTCTTGGTGTCCAGCGCGTAGCCGTACTGCCCGGCGTTGGTGACGGGCACCGGCGGGACGATGTTGGCGGGCAGCAGGCCGGAGGCCTGGCCGAGCGACGGGCCGTTGGGGTCGAGGATCACGCCGAGCGACCCGGTGGAGTTGAACAGGCCGGTGAACGGCGCGGGGATCCCGCCGAACTGCAGCCACGGCGAGCCGGCCTTCAGGTCGGCCAGGCTCTTGGTCGCGGCGGCCTTGGTGACCGGTGTCGGGCCGCTGCCGCCGTCGATGAAGACCAGGCCGGCGAGGCCGTCGGCGCCCGCCTTGCCCTTGAAGTCCCAGGTCGCGTAGGCGGTCGTGATCGAGCCGCCGAGCGAGTGGCCGCCGACGACGACCTTGCCGCCGAGCTTCTCGGCCTTCAGCACGACGCGGCGCAGGTCCTCGATCTCCGTGTTCATCCCCCACTGCTTGGCGTAGGCGACCTGCGCGTCGGGGATCGACTGGAAGTGCGTGGTGATGGACTTGTCCTTGATCCAGCCCAGGTAGTAGTCGAAGACCTCCTGCGGCGTAGCGGTGCCCGCCTTCGCGCGGTCCAGGACCGACTGGTCCTCGAGCAGGTTCTCGCGGCGCTCGACGGCCCAGACCTGCCAGCCCGGGGCCTCGGCGACGATGGACTTGGCGAGCGGGGCGAAGTAGGCGGCGCTGGCCGACGTGCCGGGGTTGAGGACCAGGACGTTGCGCGCCTTGGCCGCGCCGATCTTCAGGATGCCGACCTTGTCGTACTTGGCGGGCGTGCCGGCGACCTTCAGGCCGTCGATGCGCTCGAAGCGCGGCGCCTGGGCGGCGTTGGCAGGAGCGCCGGCGAAGACGGCGAGGGAGAGCGCGCCGGCCGCCAGGATCGCGGCGCGACGTGAGACGTGAGACATGGAGCGCGACGCTACATCTTGGCGTTGTGTTGCGCAACATGGTTGCGCAAACGACGTGGGGCGATGCCGCGTGCGTCGAACAGTAGGGGCGCCATCCGCGGGAAGTCGTGGACGGCGGACTATTGCCCGCACCGGGTGCATCGGCGTACGCTCGTCGTGATGCACGCGGTCCACGGCAACCCCGGGGCCAACGTCCTCATCGTCGCCCATCGCACCGCGGCGACGCCGCGGCTGATCGGCGCGGTGCGCCAACGGGCGCAGGAGGACCCGTGCACCTTCACGCTGCTGGTCCCCGCCGACTACTGGGAGGCCGACACGGAGCGGGCGGCCGCCGTCGTCGAGCTCGCCGTGCCGCTGCTGGAGCAGGCGTCCGGCACCCGCGTCGCGGCGCGCATCGGCGCCCACGACCCGTTCGTCGCCCTGCGCGACGCGGTCGCCTCCGGCGAGTTCGACGAGGTGATGATCTCGACGCTGCCCGAGCGCGTCTCGCAGTGGCTGCGGCGCGACCTGCCGACGCGGGCGCGCGGCCTCGGCCTTCCGGTGACCGTCGTGATCGCGCAGGGGCGCGGCGCGGCCGTCGAAGCCGACGGCTGAGCCCGCGGCCGGTCGCGCCTACGCCGCGTCCCCGTACTGCTGGCGGGCCAGGCCGTCCAGCCCCCGCGCCGCGAGCGCCTCCACCGGCGCGCGGAACGTCACCTGCACCGTGCCGGGCGCGCGCCCGATCTCGATCGCCCCGCTGATCGTGGCGCGGTTCATCACCTCGGGGACGGACATGTCCAGCGCGCGCGCCGCTCGCCCGAGGCCGTTGTCGATGGCCGAGTTGAGGTCCGGACCCGTCCCCACGAACGAGATCGGGAGGCTCTCCTCCACCGGCCCGCCGCGGTGGCGGGCGGCGAGCGCGTCGGCGGCGCGGCGCTCGTCGGCGGTCAACGGCTGCGCCAGGAAGGGCACGTCCTCGCGCACGGGGAAGAGGATCGGCCCCTCGAGCGCGAGCCCGGGCAGGACCGAGACCTGCAGCGTGACGGTCCCGGCGACGTCGGCCGTGTGGCCGGCGATCTCGCCGTCGCCCTGCATCGCGTGCATGTCGCCGACGTAGACGCCGCCGCCGGGCACCTTGACCGGGCAGACGAGGATGGCGCCGGCCCGGACCGCGTCGATGTCGAGGTGGCCGTCGGTGCGGCCCGCGAGCTGCTCGGCCGTCACCGCGTGGCGGTGCGGCGCGCCGACGAGGAAGGCGCCGAAGTCGCCGGCGTTGTGCGAGTCCGGGAGGTCGACGGACGGCATCGTGCCGATCTGGCCCAGGAACGGGCGCATGCGCGCGACGACGCCGACGAGGTCGGACGGCGCGAACAGCAGGATCGGGTTCTGGACCGAGTTGGCCGGGAGCGCGGCCGCGTGCGCGGGGTCGCGCGCGAAGGACTCGGCCTCCTCCGGGCCGACGGTCACGCCGAGGCCGCGGGCGTCGTCGAAGGCCATCGTGTAGCCGTTGGTGAAGGCGAACGGCGCCGCCGGCGCGCCGCACGCGGCGCAGCGGACGCTGTCGGGGCCGATGCCCTCCACGACGGTCGCCTCGTCCTCGGCTCCGCAGCCGGCGCACACCTTCGCGCAGTAGGGATCGCCGTTGAAGCGGCCGTCGATGGTGCGGTCGTTGCCCGACGCGGTGGCGGACGACGTCACGTCGATCGAGCGGATGTGGATCACGATCGCGTCGCCGACCTCGGCGCCCTCGACGTTGACCGGCAGCGTCACCTCGTGGCCGCCCTGGATGGCCGGCGTGATCATCGGACCCCAGCATCCCGGAGCGGTGTTGGCGACGATGTGGCCGCCGTCGCGGACTGTGCCGAGCACCTCGGCGCCGGGGCCGATGATGCCGTCGCAGAAGCGGTCGACGTAGACGGTCTCGACGGCGGACGAGGCCTCGGTCGGCCGGGACTCGGTGATGGCCATTTCTGCTCCTTCGGGGATGGTCGCCTGCGCCGAGCCTACGCCTCGGCGCGCGCGAGCGGGAGCACCACGGCGGAGCGCCACGGCGCCCGCCGCCCTGCCGCTCCGGTCCGCCGCGGTTGTCTTCCGCCGTCCATCGGCGCAGAGTGTGCCTATGGCCGGCGCTGACTCCGGTGCCCAGATCCCGGTGCTGCGCGGCCGGCGAGACGAGTGCGCGGTGGTCAATGGGCTCCTCGAGGCCGCGCGAGCCGGCCGGAGCGGCGTGCTGGTCCTGCGGGGCGAGGCGGGCATCGGCAAGACGGCGCTGCTCGAGCACACGATCGAGTCGGCGTCGGACTTCACCGTGCTGCGCACGGCGGGCGTGGAGTCGGAGATGGAGCTCGCGTTCGCGACCCTGCATCACCTCTGCGCGCCGGTACACGACCTCGCCGATCGGCTGCCGGCTCCGCAGCACGATGCGCTCGGGATCACGTTCGGGGTGAGTGCCGGCGCGGCGCCGGATCGCCTTCTCGTCGCCCTGGCGACCTTGGGCCTGTTCGCGGAGGCCGCGCAGGAGCGCCCGCTGGTGTGCGTCATCGACGACGCGCAGTGGTTGGACCGCTCCTCGGCCCAGGTGTTGGGCTTCGTTGCGCGCAGGCTGCTGGCGGAGCCGGTCGTCCTGCTGGTCGCCGCTCGCGAGCCGACCGATGCGTTCGCGGATCTGCCCGAGCTGCTCATCGAGGAACTCGAGGAGGCCGAGGCGAGAAAACTCTTGGCGTCGGTGGTCCCGGGCCGTTTGGATGACCGCGTCGCCGAGCAGCTCGTGGCCGAGGCGCGCGGCAACCCCCTCGCGCTGATCGAGCTGCCACGCGGGCTCTCGCTCGCGCAGATGGCGGGCGGGTTCGGGTTGCCGGCAGCGCTGTCGCTCGCCGGCAGGATCGAGCAGAGCTTCCTGCGGCGGCTGGAGGCCCAACCGGCCGACACCCAGCGGCTGATGCTCGTCGCGGCGGCCGAACCACTCGGTGATCCGGCGCTGTTGTGGCGCGCGGCCGAGCGACTCGGGATCGCGCGCGCGGCGCTGGACCCGGCGGAGTCGGCCGCGCTGATCGAGATCGACCGGCGGGTGCGCTTCCGGCATCCGCTGGTGCGCTCGGCCGTCTACCGCGCGGCATCGGCACAGCAGCGGCGGCGGGTCCACCGGGCGCTGGCCGAGGCCACCGACGCCGAGACCGACCCCGATCGACGCGCCTGGCACCTCGCCGAGGCGACAACCGGCCCGGACGACGACGTCGCCGCCGAGCTCGAGCGAGCCGCCGGCCGCGCCCAGGCCCGCGGCGGCCTTGCCGCCGCCGCCGCCTTCCTCCAGCGCGCCGCCGCGTTTACGCCGGACCCTGTCCGGCGTTCGCAGCGGGCGTTGGCGGCGGCACAGGCGAAGTACGAGGGCGGGGCGCTCGACGAGGCTCTCGCGCTCCTCAGCACCGCGGAGACCGGCGGCGTCGATGATCTCCAGCGCGCGCGTGTGGACCTCCTGCGCGCGCAGATCGCGTTCGCCGCGCAGCGCGGCGGCGACGCTCCCAGGCTCCTGCTGGACGCCGCCCGCGAGCTCGAGGCGGTCGACCCGGACCGGGCGCGCACCACCTATCTCGAAGCGATCGAGGCGGCCCTGTTCGCCGGCCGCCTCACCCGCGGCGCGGACGTCGTCGAAGTAAGCAAGGCGGCGCTGGGCGGCCCCGCCCCGCGCCGGCCGCCGCGGCCGACCGATCTCCTCCTTCAGGGGATGGCGACGCTCCCCATCGACGGTCACGCCGCGGCCGCGCCGATCCTCAAGGCCGCGCTGAGCGCGTTCCGGGAGGAGGCCGCCCTTCCACCCGAGGAGTCGCGCTGGCTCTCGCTCGCCTGTCGCGCCGCGGGCGATCTCTGGGACGAGGAGAGCTGGAGGCTGCTCGCCACGCGAGAGCTCCAGCGTGCCCGCGATGCCGGTGCCCTCACGGCCACGCCGCTGCTCCTCAGCTCGCTCAGCTACATCCAGGTCCTCTGCGGCGAGCTGTCCACGGCGGAGTCGCTGCTCGACGAGATCCGGGCGACGACCGCGGCGACCGGCATCCCCGCTCATCGTTACGTCGAGATCTGGGTGGCGGCGCTGCGCGGGCGGGAGCCGGAGCTGTCGGCGCTGGTCGAGGACTTCACCACGGATGCGAAGGCGCGAGGTGAAGGCTTCGCGCTGGCATTCGCCGGGCACGCCGGCGCGCTCCTGTACAACGGTCTGGGTCGCTACGAGGAGGCCTTCGCCGCGGGGTGCGAGGCCGTCGACGTCACACCCGATTCCGAGCTGAGCGCGTTCAGCGCAGTCGTCGAGCTCGTCGAGGCCGCCGCCCGCACCGGGGAGCGCCGCGTCGCGGAACGGGCACTCGAGCGACTCACGCTCACCACCCACCCCAGTGGCGGCGATTGGGCGCTCGGGGTCGAGGCCCGCTCGCGCGCGCTGCTCAGCGACGGCGCCGAGCGCCTCTACCAAGAGGCGATCGAGCGGCTGCGGCGCACCCGCGTGCGCGTGCAGCTCGCTCGGACCCACCTGCTCTATGGCGAGTGGCTCCGGCGCGAGCGGCGGCGCCTCGACGCCCGCGACCAGCTACGCATCGCGCTCGAGCTGTTCACGAACATGGGCGCCGAGGCGTTCGCCGCGCGCGCCGAGCATGAGCTGCTGGCGACCGGGGAACGCGCCCGCAAACGCACCATCTATACGCGCGAGGAGCTCACCGCCCAGGAAGCTCAGGTTGCCCGACTGGCACGCGACGGTCTTTCGAACGCCGCCATCGGCGAGCGGCTGTTCATCAGCCAGCACACGGTCGCCTACCACCTGCGCAAGGTCTTCACCAAGCTCGACATCACGGCGCGCAACCAGCTCGGCCGCGTGCTGCCACAGAGCTTCGATCCCGCCCGGTTGGCGCGAGCGCGAGCATGAGTCCGGTCGCGACAACGTCGTCGTCGAGCGCATGCCGCGCGCTCATGTACGTCGCGTCGTCCGGTTGTGTTCCGCCGTGCATCGGCGCAGAGTGTGCCTATGGCCGGGGCTGGCTCCGCTGCCGAGATCCCGATGCTGCGCGGGCGGCGAGACGAGTGCGCGGTGCTGGACGGGCTGCTCGACGACGCGCGAGCCGGCCGGAGCGGTGTGCTGGTCCTGCGGGGTGAGGCGGGCATCGGCAAGACGGCGCTGCTCGAGCACGCGATCGAATCCGCGCCGGATCTCGCGGTGGTGCGCACGGCGGGCGTGGAGTCGGAGATGGAGCTCGCGTTCGCCGCGCTGCATCACCTGTGCGCGCCGATGCTCGGCCGGCTCGAGCGGCTTCCCGGGCCGCAGCGCGCCGCGCTTGCGACCACGTTCGGGCTGAGCGCTGGCGCGGCGCCGGACCGGTTCCTCATCGGCCTGGCGACGTTGAGCCTCCTGTCGGACGTGGCGGAGGAGCGCCCGCTG
>JAWVGD010000574.1:0-10360 GCA_033855515.1 Baekduia sp. | reverse complement strand
GGGTCCGCGGGTGCACCGCGCCGGCGGCATCCTTGAGGTCGACGATCTCGACCGGCGGCAGCCCGGACCCGTCGACGCGCCGCGGCAGCCGGATGCGCCGCAGGCCGTGGATGGACTCCGGCCGCGGGGTCGCCGTCCCGGCGAGGAAGACCGCGCCGTGCTGCAGCGCCCGCTTCTCGGCGACGAGCCGGGCGTCGTAGCGCGGGTCGCCCTCGTGCTTGTAGGAGCCGTCGTGCTCCTCGTCGACGACGACGAGCCCGAGGTCGTCCATGGGCGCGAACACCGCGCTGCGCGGGCCGACGCACACGCGCGCCTCGCCCGAGCGCAGGCGCCGCCACTCGTCGTAGCGCTCCCCCGCCCCGAGCTTGGAATGCAGCACCGCGACGGTGTCGCCGAAGCGCGCGACGAAGCGGTCGATCATCTGCGGCGTCAGCCCGATCTCGGGGACCAGGATGAGCACGCCCCGGCCGCGGGCGAGCATCTCGGCGGCCGCGCGGAGGTACACCTCGGTCTTGCCCGACCCCGTGACGCCGTGCAGGAGCAGGCGCTCGGGGCGCTCGCAGGCCGCCTCGCGCAGCACCTCGTCCAGCGCCGCCTGCTGATCGGCGTTCAGCGCCGGCGGTTCGCGGCGCGCGCCGACCGCGGTGTGCCGGACGTGCCGGCGCCGGCCGCGCGGCCCGACCGCCACGAGGCCGCGGGCCTCCAGCCGCCGCAGCGAACCGAGGTCCTCGCCCGCGAAGCGCGGGAGGCTCTGCAGGAGCGCAAGCTGCTTGGCGGTCATCCGCACGCGCCCCTGGCCCCCGCCGCCGTCGTCGGCCATCAGCGCCTGCTCGCCGTCCTCGGTCAACTGCGCCCACAGCTGCACCCGCTCCCGCGCGCCCTTGGGCGGCAGCAGGAGCGACAGCGCCCGCGCCGGGGTCGAGGCGTACTCGCGGCCCAGCCAGAGGCCGAGGTCGACGAGGTCGGCCGGCAGGGAGTCGGGGTGCACGCGCAACGGCGCGACGAGCTTGTGCTCGGAGTGATCGGTCACGCCGGTCACCACGGCGGTCAGCCGCTGGCGGCCGAACGGCACCTCCAGCAGCCCGCCGACGTCGACGCCGTCGGGGCGCACGTAGTCGAACGGCCCGCGCAGTGCACGGGCCGTCGTGAGCGGCTCGACTTGGATGACGGCGTCTGACACGGGCGCATGTCGAGGATAGGCTGCACGCACCATGGACCTGCACCCGGGAGAGACCATCGTCTTCGACGGGCACCCGTCGTGGCGCGGCGTGCTCAGCTTCTACCTCAAGGGGCTGGCGATCGCCTTGGTCATCGGCGCGATCCTGCTGCTGGCCGCCTCGACGGTCATGGGCGTGCTCGCGTTCGTGGTGGTGATGGCGCTCGTGATCGTGGTGGGCCTGATCATCCGGATGGCCACCGACTACACGATCACCACCGAGCGGCTGCACATCCGCACCGGCATCCTCTCCAAGCACGTGCAGCAGACGAGCATCGACCGCGTGCAGAACGTCAACACCGAGCAGTCGCTGCTGGACCGCGTCCTGCGCGTCGGCAAGGTCGACTTCGACACCGCCGGCACCGACGACTCCGACTTCACGTTCGTCGGCGTCGCGGGCCCGGAGGCGATCGTCGCCGCCGTCGACCGCGCCCGGCGCGCCCACGACCGCTCCGCGCAGTCCCCGCCGTCGCTCTGAGCATGACCTGGACGCCCGGCAGCGGCGAAGGGCGGCCCGGTGGCCGCCCTTCTTCGTGCAACTGGTGCCCAGCGGCCGGTGCTACGCCGTCGCCGGCGCGCTGAGGCCGGCGTCGGAGGCCAGCGCGGCGGCCTTGTCGGTGCGCTCCCACGTGAAGTCGTGGTCGTCGCGACCGAAATGCCCGTAGGCGGCGGTCTTCTGGTAGATCGGCCGGTGCAGGTTCAGGGCCTCGCGGAAGGCGCCCGGGCGCAGGTCGAAGTGCCGGTCGACGAGCTCGGCGATCTTGCCGCGCCCGATCTTCTCGGTCCCGAACGTCTCGACGAGGACCGAGACCGGGTGCGCGACGCCGATGGCGTAAGCGACCTGGACCTCGGCGCGGTCGGCGAGGCCCGCGGCGACGATGTTCTTGGCGACCCAGCGCGCGGCGTACGCGGCCGAGCGGTCGACCTTCGACGGGTCCTTGCCGGAGAAGGCGCCGCCGCCGTGGCGGGCCATGCCGCCGTAGGTGTCGACGATGATCTTGCGGCCGGTCAGGCCCGCGTCGCCCACCGGGCCGCCGATGACGAAGCGGCCGGTCGGGTTGACCAGGAACTCGCGGCGCAGCTTGCCGGCGTCGTAGAGATCCTTGGGCAGGACGGGCTCGACGACGTGCTCCCAGAGGTCATCCGGGATCAGCGACTCGGCGCCCTCCTTGTGCTGGGTGGAGATCAGGAGCTTCTCGATCTCGACCGGGCGGCCGTCGCGGTAGCGGACCGACACCTGGGTCTTGCCGTCGGGGCGCAGGTACGGGACCACCTCGGCCTTGCGGACGTCGGCCAGCCGCTTGGCCAGCTTGTGGGCCAGCGAGATCGGCAGCGGCATCAGCTCGGGCGTCTCGTTGGACGCGTAGCCGAACATCATGCCCTGGTCGCCGGCGCCGGCGATGTCGAGCGCGTCGTCGTCTGACGGGTCCGTCCGGGACTCGTAGGCATGATCGACGCCCTGGGCGATGTCGGCGGACTGCTTGTCGATCGCGTTGAGGACGGCGCATGAGTCGGCGCTGAAGCCGAGGTCGGCGTCGACGTAGCCGATCTTGCGGATCGTCTCGCGGGCGATCTCCTGGATGTCGACGTAGGTGTCGGTCGAGATCTCGCCGGAGACCACGACGAGCCCGGTGTTGACGAGGGTCTCGCAGGCGACGCGGCCGGTCGGATCATCCTTGAGGACCGCGTCGAGGACGCCGTCGGAGATCTGGTCGGCGACCTTGTCAGGGTGACCTTCGGTCACGGACTCGGAAGTGAAGAGGTACTCGTTGTCGGCGTAGCTCATGAGGTGATGAGGAGGTCGATCTCCGCGGTCGATTCGCTGTCGTTGCCGGACGTGTGCGCGCCGATGGCGCGAACCTTCTGCAGGTCGGCCTTCGCGGCCTGGTAAGCGCTGGAATTGGCCAGGCCCGTCTGCTCGCCCAGCGTCAGCAGCCTTCTGAAGTCCAGGAAGAGTAGCGAGGACACCGATTCAGGGTGATTCCCGACCGACTTTGACCATTGATCGGTGTCGGTCAGGTGCTCGCCGCCGGCCTTCAGCGCGGCGATCCCCTTGGGGCTCGTCGAGACCGCGACCTTCCCGTCCCAGACCGCCGTGGTGAAGCTCTTGCGCACCGCAGCGGGCAGCTGCGCCAGCGCCGCGCGGGTCCCGGCCGGGTCCTTCGTGGCGGCCAGCAGCGTCAGGACCGGCGCGGGCGTCGAGGCGGTCAGGATGATCGCCGCCTCGCCCGGGAAGATCTTCAGCAGCGGCGCGTCGAGCTTGCCGACCAGCGGCGCGAGCTGGGCCGACGTGGTGCCCGCGGCGGCCACCAGGCGCTGGATCGCCGGCGCGAGGTTGCTCACGCCGAGGTAGACCATCGCGTCGGCGGGGACCGACGAGGCCAGCGTCGGGTGGAACTTCTTGAAGCCCGACGCCGACACCTTGGCCAGCGCGGGGTCGAGCTGGGAGTGCACGACCAGGCGCACCCGGTCGCCGGCGGCGGTGAGGCCGAACGCGGCGCCCTTCAGGGCCGGCTGGTCGAACAGCGTGCCCGCGGCGCCCAGCAGCCCGCCCTGGGGCTCCAGCAGCCGGCGTACGCCGTCGGCCGACAGCCAGCCGTCGGCGACGCGGTCCTCGGGCAGCTTGGCGAACTCGGCCTTCGGCCCGGGCGCGTCGGCCAGCGACGTGCCCTTGCCGGCGGCCAGCTGCCCGGCCAGGCGCAGGCTCTCGGGCTGGCCGATCGCCAGGAACCTCCCGACGTAGGTGTAGCTCAGCGCGCCGCATCCGGCCTGCCTGGCGTTCTTGTGGTCCTTGCCGGTGTCGACCAGGACCAGCGAGTTGGCCCGTGAGCCGCCGCCGGTGTCGAAGATCGCCAGCGCCGCCTCGTCGGCGCTCTTCAGCGCCTGGGCGCCGACGTCGCAGCCCGGGGCCTGCAGCCGCCTGACGATCCCGTCGCGCAGCACCGGCCAGCTCGGGAACGCGCCTGCCAGCTTGGCGGCGCTCGCGGTCGCCGAGCGCCCGCGGTCGGTCGAGACGTGCACGTAGACCAGCGCGTTGGCCGGCACGAGCTTGGCCGCGCCGCTGGCCGGCGGCGTGCTCGAGGAGCCGCCCGCGGTCAGGACGACGATCGCCAGCACCACGACCACCACGACGACCGCGGCGCCGGCCAGCGCCGCCCGGCGCCCGCGCAGAGAGCGCGCCGCGGGCGTGGGTGTCGGCGGGGGGCCGGCAGCGGTGGCCGGCCCGGTGACGTCAGCGCTCATCGCGCTGCTTTCGTTCCTTGAAGTCGATGATCAACGGGACCCCGTCCATTCCGAATCGCTGTCGCAGGCGATTCTCGATGAAATAGGCGTAGTCGCGCGTCACTCGATTGCGGCTGTTGATCTGGATGGCGAACCTCGGCGGCCGCGTCTCGAACTGCGCCATGTACAGGAGCCGCAGCCGCGACCCCTGCTTGGCGGGCGGCTGGCGCTCCTGGACGACCTCGCTGATGAAGCGGTTGAGCTGCGGCGTCGGGATGCGCGTCCGGACGCGATCGCCGAGGACGATCGCCTCCTTGAGCAGCCGGTCGACGTTGCGCCCGGTGACGGCCGAGACCGTCAGCACGCGCGGTCGCAGGCGCAGCTTGTTCTTGACCCGGGCGCGCTCGTGGTCCAGCGCGTCCTCCTCCATCGGGGCGATGTCCCACTTGTTGAGCACGAGCGCCGTTGCGCAGCCGGCCTTCATCGCCTGCTCGGCGATCCGCAGGTCCTGAGCGGTGACGCCGTCGTGGGCGTCGCAGATGACGAGCGCCACGTCCGCGCGCTCAACCGCCCGCTGCGTGCGCAAGGTGGTGTAGTACTCGACCGACTCGGTGACCTTGGACTGGCGGCGCATGCCGGCGGTGTCCACGACGATCACGCGGCGTCCGTCGATCTCCATCGGGAGGTCGATCGCGTCGCGGGTCGTGCCCGCCACCTCGGAGACGATGACGCGCTCGGAGCGGAGGAACTTGTTGACGAGCGAGGACTTGCCGACGTTCGGCCGGCCGATGAGCGCGAGGCGGATCGTCTCGTCGTCCTCCGGCTCGAAGTCCCCCTCGGGGAGGAGCTCGACGACGCGGTCCAGCAGGTCGCCGGTGCCGAGGCCCTGGGTCGCGCTGACGGCCACCGGCTCGCCGAGGCCCAAGCTGTAGAACTCGGTCGCCTGCGGGACGTCCTTGACGGAGTCGATCTTGTTGGCGACGACGACGACGGGCTTGCGCCACCGGCGCAGCAGGTCGGCGAGCTCCTCGTCGCCGGGGCGCGCGCCGGCGGGGCCGTCGACGACCAGGACCGCGAGGTCTGCGTCGTTGAGCGCCGCCTGGGCCTGCTCGCGGATGGACCCGGCCATCGGGTCCTCGTCGAAGAAGTCCATGCCGCCGGTGTCGATCAGCGTGAAGTGCCGGCCGTTCCACTCGCAGGCGACCTCGTGGCGGTCGCGCGTGATGCCGGCGTCCTCGTGGACGACGGCGACGCGCGACTCGCTGAGGCGGTTGACCAACGACGACTTGCCGACGTTGGGGTAGCCGATGACGGCGACCTTCGGTCCCGGTCCGCTCACTGGATGGCTCCTACGCGGTCGACGATCTGCGCGACCACCTCGTCGATGGTGAGGCCGGTGGTGTCCAGCGGCTGGGCGCCGGGGGCCGGCTCAAGGGTTGTGCGGCCGTGGCCGGTGTCGCGCTGGTCGCGCAGCGCCAGCTCCTGGGCGACGATGGTCGGATCGGCCCCCAGCTCGGCGGCGCGGCGGCGGGCGCGCTCCTCGGGGGCGGCGGTCAGGAAGACCTTCACCTCGGCGTCGGGCGCGACGACCGTGGCGATGTCGCGGCCCTCGGCCACGTAGTCGCCACCGGCGATCAGCGCGCGCTGGCGGGCGACCAGCGCCTCGCGGACCTCCGGCCGGGCGGCGATCTCGGAGGCGCGCTCGCTGACCTCGGGCGTGCGGATCGCGGCGCTGACGTCCTCGCCGTCCAGCAACACGCGATCGCCGTCGAAGGCGATGTCGAGAGATGCGGTCCCCGCCCGCCCCCGCGCGCACGCCAGCGCGACGCAGCGGTACATGGCCCCGGTATCGAGGTAGGTGAACCCGAGAGCACGCGCGACGGCGCGTGCCACGGTGGACTTGCCGGCGCCGGCAGGTCCGTCGATGGCGACTAGCACAGCCCGGCAGGGTAGGGCTCCGTCGGCCGGTGTGGCATCCTCCGCATTCGATGAGGCTGCTGGGACCGTTGCGGGAGCGGGACTTCGCGTTGCTCTGGGCCGGCACGCTCGTGTCGCTCCTGGGCGACGGGATCTACCTCGTGGCCCTCCCCTTCGCGGTCCTGCAGCTGTCGGGCACGGCCACCTCGCTGTCGCTCGTCGGGCTGGCCTGGTCGATCGGGATGGTCGGCTTCCTGCTGGCCGGCGGGCTGCTGGCCGACCGCTACGACAAGCGCCGGCAGCTGCTGGTCGCCGACGTGGTGCGGCTGGCCGCCGTGGGCGGCGCCGGCGTCCTGTCGCTGACCGGCGCGCTCGAGGTCTGGCATCTGGTGGCGCTGAGCTTCGTCTTCGGCGCCGGCGAGGGCCTCTCGGGGCCGGCGATGGGCTCGATCGTCCCCGACCTCGTCCCCGACGCGATGCTCGTCGAGGCCAACGCGCTGAGCCTGTCGCTGCGGCCGATCGCGCTGCGCCTGGCCGGGCCGGCGCTCGGCGGCGCCGCGGTCGCCCTATTGGACACCGGCGGCGCGCTGCTGGTCGACGCGGGCACGTTCGTGGCCTCGATCGCGTGCCTGCTGGCGATGCGCGGCCGGGTCCCGGTCCACGAGGGCGAGCGCGAGCCGCTGCGCGTCCAGCTGCGCGAGGCCGTCCGCTTCGTGCGGTCCCAGACGTGGCTGTGGGCGACGCTCGTCATGGCGGCGCTCGTGCTGCTGCTGTTCCTCGGCCCGACCGAGGTGCTCGTCCCGTTCCGGATCCGGCAGGACCTCGGTGGCAGCGCCGGCGACTTCGGCCTCGTGCTGGCGGTCGGCGGCGCGGGCGGTCTCCTCGGCACGGTCGTCGTCGGCCACTTCGGCCTCCCCCGCCGCGAGGTCTCGTTCCTGTACTGGGTGTGGGGCATCGGCACGTTCGCGCTGTGCGGCTACGCGATCAGCAACGCGGTGTGGCAGCTCGTGGCCTTCAGCTTCCTCTTCAACCTGGCCAGCGGCGCGGGCAACCCGGTGTGGGCGACGCTGATGCAGGTCCGGGTGCCGCCGGGCCTGCGCGGCCGGGTCAGCTCGCTGGACTGGCTCGTGTCGGTCGGCCTGACGCCGGTGTCCTTCGCGCTGACCGGCCCGGCCGCGGCGGCGTTCGGCGCCGGCGCGGTGCTCATGTTCGCCGGCGTGGTCGGCGGCGTGGTCATCATCGGACTGCTGTACGTCATCCCGGGCCTGCGGGCCGAGGACGGGGGGATCGCGCGCGCCGAGGCGCAGGCCGCGGCGGTCATGGCCGCCGCGCCGGCGGGGCCTCAGCCGCCGGCCAGCGACGCCAGGTCGTCGGCGAACGTCGGGTAGGACACGTCGGCGGCCTCCATGCCGACGACCTCGACGCCCTCGTCGGACGCCAGGCCGGCGATCGCACCGAGCATCGCGAGGCGATGGTCGCCGTGAGACGAGATGGTCCCGCCGCGCAGGCCGCCGGTGCCGCGGACGACGAAGCCGTCCTCGGTGGCCTCCAGATCGCCGCCCAGCCCGCGCAGCCCGTCGACGACCGTCGCGATGCGATCGCTCTCCTTCAGGCGCAGCTCCTGGGCGCCGCGCACGATGGTCTCGCCCTCGGCGAAGCAGCCCAGCAGCGCCACGAGCGGCAGCTCGTCGATCGCCAGCGGGACCTCGTCGGCCTCGACGACCGTGCCGGTCAGCGGGCCGTGGGCGACGTCGAGGTCGCCGATCGGCTCGTGGGCGGACACGGTGTCGCCGGGCGCCTCCTCCAGGTCGCCGAGCACGATCCCGCCCATGCGCTCCAAGATGCGCACGAACCCGGTGCGCGTCCAGTTCGTCCCGCTGCCCAGCACCTGGATGCGGGAGCCCGAGACCAGGACGCCGGCGGCGATCATGAACGCCGCCGACGACGGGTCGCCGGGGACGACGACGTCCTCCAGCGTCAGCTCGTCGACGTTGGTCACCGTGACGTCGCGGCCGGCGCGCGTGACGGTGACGCCGGCGGCGGCGAGCATCCGCTCGGTGTGGTCGCGGGATGGCGCGGGCTCGACGACGGTCGTGGCGCCGTCGGCCATCAGCCCCGCCAGCAGCACGCAGCTCTTGACCTGCGCGCTGGCCACGGGCAAGTCGTAGGTGATCGACCGGAGGCGCTCGCCGGTCACGGTGAACGGCGGCAGCCGGCCGTCGGTCGCCTCGATCGTCGCGCCCATGCGCGAGAGCGGCTCGGCGATGCGGTCGACGGGCCGGCGCCGGATCGACGCGTCGCCGTCCAGCGTGTACGTGCGGCCCGCCTGCCCGGCCAGCCAGCCCGGCAGCAGCCGCAGGAGCGTGCCGGCGTTGCCGACGTCGATCGGCGCGTCGAGCTCGGTCGTGTCGCGCAGGCCGGTGCCGCGGATCGTGACGACGTCACCCTCGACGGTCACGAGCGCGCCCAGCGCCTGCATCGCCTTCAGCGTCGAGATCGTGTCCTCGGCGTGCAGGTAGTTGCGGACCCGGACCGGCTCGGCGGCCATCGCGCCGAGGATCGCTGCGCGGTGCGAGATCGACTTGTCGGCCGGCGGCGTCACCGTTCCGCGCAGGCGCCGGGCCGGCGGGAACCTCACCGTGGTCATGCGAGCACCTCGTCGACCAGCGCGCGGGCCCGCTCGGCGTGATCTTCGGCCACCCAGAGGGCGACCTCACCGCTGCGGAAGTCGGGCTGGGGCGAGAGGCTCATGTCGTGGATGTTGATTCCTGCGCGGCTGAGGGTGAGGGCGAGATCGGCGATCACACCGGGACGGTTGGGGACGACGACGCGGACCTCGCGCAGCGGGCCGCCGGACATGCCCACGTCCAGCAGCGCCCGGCGCTGCCGGCCGGCGGTGGCCTGCCACGCCTCGAGCGCGGCGGCGTCGCCGCCGGCCACCAGCGCGCGGGCGTCGCCCAGCAGGGCGATCGTGGCGTCGAGGCCGTCGAGGACGGCGTCGCGGTTGCTGGCGTAGATGCCGGCCCACAGGGGCGGGTTGGCGCCGGCGACGCGGGTCGCGTCGCGGAAGCTCGGGCCCACGACCGGGATCGCCTCGTCGCCGAGGGCGCGCGTGGCGGCGGCGACCATCGCGTTGGCGACGACGTGCGGGACGTGGGAGAAGGCGGCCATGAGGCGGTCGTGCTCGTCGTGGCCGATGACCGTCGGCACGGCGCCCAGGCCGGCGACGAAGCGGTGCAGGCGCTCCAGCAGGATGCCCTCGCTGTCGGGGCGCGGGGTCAGGTACCAGGTCGCGCCCACGAACAGGTCGGCGCGTGCGTGCTCGACGCCGGCCACCTCGGCGCCGGCGAGCGGGTGACCGCCGATGTAGCGCTCGCCGGGCGTGGCGTCGACGAGCGCGCGCTTGGTCGAGCCGACGTCGGTGACGACCGCGCCTGGCACGTGCGCGCAGGCGTCGCGGATGCGTCCGGCGAGCGCGTGGACGGGCGCGGCAACCAGCGCGACATCGGCCGGGCCGAGCGCGCCGGGGTCGTCGACGACCTCGTCGGCGACGCCCCGCTCCAGCGCCAGCGCCCGGACGCGGGCATCGGGATCGAAGCCCACGACCCGTGCCCCGAGCCGCTCGCGCGCGGCCAGCCCGACGGACCCGCCGATCAGCCCGAGCCCCAGGAGGGCCAGGCGCAACGGCGGTCCGTCAGGACCCGCGTCCGTCACGCCGTCGCGGACGCGTGCGCGTGCGCGGCCGCGCCGAAGGGCAGCTTGCCCGCCAGCACGGCGGCCTGCTCGACCTTTACGGCGTAGGACGCGAACCCGTCGACGCGCAGCTGCTGCGGGCCGTCGCAGATGGCCTCGTCGGGGTCGGGGTGCGTCTCGACGATGATGCCGTCGGCGCCCGCGGCGGCCGCGGCCAGCGACAGCGGCTCGACCAGCGAGCGCCGGCCGGCGGCGTGGCTGGGGTCGACGACGATCGGCAGGTGCGTCATCTCCTTCAGCACCGGGATCGCC
>JAWVGD010000573.1:0-2700 GCA_033855515.1 Baekduia sp. | reverse complement strand
CAGGGAGCCGTTGTCGACCGTCTCGACCGCCGCCAGGTCCGGTACTGCGGCCTCGATGGCGTCGGCCAGGCGGCCGAGGACCTCCCCGCGGCGTTCGGGGCCCAAGGCGGCCCAGGCCGGGAACGCCCGGCGTGCCGCGGCCACGGCGGCGTCGACCTCCCTCTGGCGACCGCGGGCGACGTCGGCCAGCTTGACGTGGTCCCAGTCGATCGGCGAGCGGACCTCGAAGACGTCGCCGGACGCGACCCGGCGACCGTCGATGTAATGGTCGGTGGGGACGCTGACGCCCTCCACCTCGACGCGCCTCACGTGGCTTCCGGTCCGCCGCGCGCGTCGGTGACGAGCTTGCGCAGCAGCGCCGCGAGCGTGCGGCGCTCCTGCTCGTCCAGACCGCTGACGAGGGCCGCCTCCCCGGCGTTGAAGCGCGGGAAGACCGCTTCGATGAGCGACAGGCCGGTGGGCGTGAGCGCCAACTGGACCAGCCGGCCGTCGTGCTCGTCGTCGATGCGCACGATGAGCGAGCCTCGCTCCAGCGTGTCGGCCACGCTGGAGACCGTCGCTCGGGTGCACCCCATCGACGCGGCAAGGGCGCGCGTCTGGGTGGGCCCCCAGATCCAGAGGTTGAAGAGCAGGGAGAACCCCGTGAACGAGAGGCCCTCGGGGCGCAGGACCGTCCGCTCCAGCTCGGTGCGAAACGCCTGGGCGGCGCGCCACAGGTTCGCGCCGACGGCCATGGCCCCGAGGTCGACGTCGAGGCCCGCGACGCGCGCGAGGACGTCGGCCTCCTCGGGGACGAAGCCGCGGTGATGGCTGACGGGGCGCGGTGGGTGGACCATGACCGAAGAGAACGTTAGGCTTCTAACGAGCACGTGTCAAAGCCCGGCATCATCCTTCAGCACGGCTCCGCCGCCCCGCCCGGCCTGCTCGGCGAGTTCCTCCTCGAGCAGGGCATCCCGCATCGCGTGCACCCGGTCTGGGAGCAGCCCGTCCCCGCCCTCGCCGACGCCCGGTTCGTCGTGTCGCTCGGGTCGGAGTTCTCCGCCGGCGGCAGCGCCCCGGACTGGGTCCCGTCGGAGATCGACGCGATCCGCGCGGCCGTCGACGCCGACGTGCCGGTGCTCGGGCTCTGCTTCGGCGGTCAGGCGCTGGCGGTCGCGCTCGGCGGCGGGGTGCGCCGCACTGACGTGCCCGAGATCGGCTGGGTGGCGGTGCAGAGCGACGACCCCGAGGTTCCGACTGGACCGTGGGCGCAGTACCACTACGAGGTTCTCGACGTTCCTCCAGGCGCGCGGGAGCTCGCTCGCAGCGCGGGTGGGCCGGCCGCGTTCCGCGCCGGGCCCCACCTGGGTGTCCAGTTCCATCCGGAGGTCACCGGGGACCAGTTGAACGCGTGGCTGGAGATGGACCCCGCGCTGCCCGCCGGCTTCGACCGTGCGGCGGTCGTCGCCGACACCGAGCGCCACGCAGCCGCCGCCGCCCGGCAAGCCAAGACGCTGTTCGGCGCCTGGTTCGCGCGCCTGCCTGCCTAGGAGCGGGCGGCCAGCGCCATCAGCTCGCGGCACACGCGACCGACGTCGCGCGCGTCGTCGGTGAACATGGAGGGCTTGAAGCAGATGGTGCCGAACCCCCGCTCGAGCTGCGCAGGAATCGCCTCGGCGGCTTCGGCGAGGTCGGCGACCGAGCTGACGTCCGGGAAGCGCCCCCGGATCCCGCCGACCATCTCGAGCTCGTCGGGGTCGCGCCCGGCGGCCACCATCGCGTCGCTGAGCGCGCGCAGCTCCTCATCGGTCGGCGTGCCAAAGGGGTTCAGGCCGCTGCCGTGCTCGACGAGTCGCCGGATGATCCACGGCCCCATCGTCATGCCGCCGAACCACATGCGCGGACCCTCCGGGCGATACGGCTTGGGCTCCACCCAGACGTCGGAGAACGCGTAGTGCTCACCGGCAAAGCTGGCCGGCGACTGGGTCCACGCGGCGTGCCATGCCGCCAGATGCTCGTCGAGCAGCTCGCCGCGTGCGGCGAAGTCCACCCCGAGCGCCGCGTACTCCTCGCGGTGCCAGGACACCGTCGGCTGCACGACGAGCCGCCCCTCGCTGAGCAGGTCGAGCGCGGCCAGCTGGTGCGCGAGCAGGAGCGGATGGCGCAGCGGCGCGATGATCGCCGCGCCGATCAGGCGCAGCCGCGTCGTCGCCGCCGCGATGGCGCTCATCAGCACGATCGAGTCGGGCCACGGCGTCGCCGGGTCCTGATTGCCGGGGGCCGCGTAGTCCCGGGGGTTGGCCATGACGCCGTCGGCGCCCGAGCCGGCGCCCAGCACGATGTGCTCGGAGAGCATGACCGCGTCGATGCCGGCGTCCTCGGCCTCCTGCGCGATGCGCACCAGACCCCGCAGATCGCGCGGGGAGGTCATCGTCCAGTTCTCCGACAGGACGAGCACCAGCCGCGGGTCCGCGTTGCTCACGCCAGGACCACGCGGACAGGGAGGCGCTTGAGCCCATTGGTGAAGTTCGACCGCTGGCGGACCGGCTCGCCCGCGACCTCGACGCGCTCGACCCGCGCGACGAGCTCCTGGAGGTAGACCCGGAGCTCCAGCTTGGCGAGATGGACCCCGAGGCAGTGGTGTGGACCGCCTCGCCCGAACGTGAGGTGGTCGTGAGCGGCGCGACCCACGTCGAGGCGGTGCGGATCGGGGTACTTCTC
>JAWVGD010000572.1:0-3327 GCA_033855515.1 Baekduia sp. | reverse complement strand
CAGGCCCAGGACGACGACCGAGAGCAGGGCATCGGCGCTCGGCATCGCGGTCGGCGGCTTCAGCAGCGCCGGGGGCATCAGGACGGCGGAGGCGATCGTCAGCGCGACGGCCATCAGCGCGCGCGGGTCGAGCGCACCGAGGTGCCGGCTGAGCAGCATCGGCCCCGCCGCGTAGCCCACGGCGGCCAGCAGGATCGCCAGCGCGCCGACCAGCTCGCCGCTGCTGCCCGAGACGTCGAGGCCCACGAGCGCGACCACGCCCGCGAAGCCGATCCCCAGCCCCACCGCACGGCGGCCCGTGGCACGCTCCGAGGGGTCGAAGCGGATGGCCAGCAGCGCGACGATCATCGGGACCGCCGCGATGAGGATCGCGGCCAGCGACGACGGGACATGCTGCTCGCCGAACCCGATGAGCGGGAACGGGACGACGATCTCGACCACGGCGTAGGCCGCCAGCCACCGCAGGCGGGGCCGCGCGAGCGCGGCGCGCAGCACCCCGGCGCGGTGGCTGAGCACGAGCAGGACGACCGCGGCCATCGTCACGCGCGCCCACGCCAGGAAGATCGGCGGCATCCCGTCGTCGACGGCGATCTTGATGAACAGGTACGGGATGCCCCACAGGGTCGACACCGCGGCGAAGGCGGTCCAGGCGCGGGCGGTCATGCGGCCGATCCTAAGCCTCAGGTGAACTTCGACGTCGATCGAAACATCGGCCGCACGGCTGCTAGCGTCGAACGGGTGCCCCGCCTCAGCGTCCTCGACCAATCGCCGGTCGCCGAAGGGTCGACCGGCGCGCAGGCCCTGCAGAACACGATCGACCTCGCGCAGCTCGCCGACCGCCTCGGCTACCACCGCTACTGGGTCGCCGAGCACCACGGCGGGGCGATGCTGGCCGGCCCCAGCCCCGAGGTCCTGATCGGCCCGATCGCCGCGCGCACCCAGCGCATCCGCGTCGGCAGCGGCGGCGTGATGCTCCCCCACTACAGCCCGCTGAAGGTCGCCGAAAGCTTCAGCGTCCTCGCCGGGCTGTTCCCCGAGCGCATCGACCTCGGCATCGGCCGCGCGGCGGGCACCGACCCGATGACGACGTTCGCGCTGCAGCGCGACCGCCGCACCGCGATGCCCGACGACTTCCCCGACCAGCTCGTCGAGCTGCTGGCCTACCTGAACGGCACGTTCCCCGACGGGCACCGCTTCGCACGCCTCGCCGAGCTGCCCGGCCGCCCGGAGCTGCCCGACCCGTGGCTGCTGGGCTCCTCGCCGCAGAGTGCCATCTGGGCCGGCGAGCTCGGCCTCCCCTACGCGTTCGCCGACTTCATCAACCCGGGCGGCCGCGACATCGTCGGCGACTACCGCGCGCGCTTCCAGCACTCCGAGCGCCGGATGGCGCCCGAAGTCGCCGTGGCCGCCTGGGTCCTGGTCGCCGACACCGAGGAGGAGGCCCAGCGCTTGGCCGCCTCGCACCGCATGGCCTTCACGCTGCTGCGCCGCGGACGGCTCATCGCCGTCCCGCCGCCGGACAAGGCGCTGCGCTTCCTGGAGTCCGAGGGCCAGGCGGCCGGCGCGGGCGTCCGTGGCCGCCGGGCGATCGTCGGCGCCCCCGACAAGGTCCGCGCGCAGGTCGAGCAGCTCGCCGACGACTACGGCGCCGACGAGGTGATCGTCGTGACGATCACGCACGACCATGGGGCGCGGCGACGGTCCTACGAGCTGCTGGCCGAGATGTTCGAGCTCGCCGGGGCCGGCGCCCCGGGCGCCGCCGCCGGCAGCACCGGCGGCTGACCCCCTGGTGGTCTAGGAGCGCTCGCCGCGCGCCGCCTGGCGCGCGATCCAGCGCTCCTCGACGCGCTGGGCCTCGGCGCGGTCGAACATCGTGCGCGCCGTCGCCGCCGTGTAGGCCAGCGCCGCGACGACGAATGCCAGCGCGACCGGCAGCCCCGCGACCAGGGCGACGACGACCACGACGACGGGCACGGCCAAGTTGATGGGCTTGCTCGCCGCGTTGGTGGCCAGCGCCGCGGCCAGCTGCTCGCGTGTCGGCTCGGCGTCGGGCGCGGGGGCGCCGCTCATGATGCGCTCACGACCCGCAGCTCCTCGTCGCCGCAGACGACGAAGTCGCCCGGATGCAGCTGGCGGCCGCGGCGCTGGTCGGGCTCGCCGTTGACGAGCACCGGCACCTCGGCCAGGAAGTCCTTGACCTCGCCGCCGGCGTCGACGACGTCGGCCAGCTTGAGCAGCTGGCCGAGCCGGATCATGTCCCCGCGGATCTCCACGTCGCGCGCCATCGAGGGGCCGAATCTACCGGGCGCGGCGGCGAGGCCGCACCCGGTCGGCGGGGACGAGCTGCGTGGGTCGGTAACGGGCCGCGGGTTTCGCCCTCTGGGCGAACACCCGCACGGAACCTGGCCCTCTGGGCCGGCGTCCCCCTAGCGCCCGGAGTAGCGGCCCGACGTGCTGCCGCTGCCGGTGCGCGAGCGCGCGCGGCGCTTGCGGTCGCCCGTCGTGCGGGGCGCGCCGCCCTGCCCGGTCGGCTTGGCCCCGCCGCGCTCGTTGCGCAGCAGGCCGCTCTGGCCGAACTCGCTGAGGATGCCGAGCTGGCCGGCCATCTTCTGGACGTCGCCGGCCTGCTCGCTGCCGACGAACGTCACGCCCTCACCCGTGCGCCCGGCGCGGCCGGTGCGGCCGACGCGGTGCGTGTAGGTGTCGCCGTCCTCCGGCGGGTCGAAGTTGATGACGTGCGAGATGTCGCGGACGTCGATGCCGCGGGCGGCGACGTCGGTGGCCACGAGCGTGTCGACCTCGCCGCGCTCGAACTGGTCCAGGGCGCGCTCGCGCTGGCGCTGGGACTTGTCGCCGTGCATCGCGACGGCCTTGACGCCCTCGCGGCTGAGGCGCTTGACCAGGCGGTCGGCGCCGTGCTTGGTGCGGACGAAGACGAGCGCCAGGTCGCGCTCGGCGCGCAGCTCGCGGACGAGCAGCGCCAGGCGGTCGTCGCGCTCGACGGCCACGAACCGGTGGGCGATCGCCTCGAGGTGATCGGTGTCGGGCTCGATGGCGTGCTCGGCGGCGTCGCTCGTGTACTCGCGGGCGATGCGACCGGCGTCGCCGTCCAGCGTCGCCGAGAGGAACACGGTCTGGCGCTCGCGCGGGCACTTGGCCACGATGCGGTCGACGGCCGGGCGGAAGCCCATGTCGAGCATGCGGTCGGCCTCGTCGAGGACCAGGAAGGACACGTTGTTGAGCTTGAGCTTGCCGCGCTGCAGCAGGTCCTCGAGGCGGCCGGGCGTGGCGACCACGATGTGCGAGTTGACCGCGTCGCGCTCCTGC
>JAWVGD010000571.1:0-4991 GCA_033855515.1 Baekduia sp. | reverse complement strand
AAGATCAGCAGAACTCTGGGAGTCCACCAACCCCCGCAACGGGTCGGGGAGCCGTCGCTACACTTCGTAAAGCAATGGAGGCCTCCCCGCTCCAGAACCGGCCCTGCGGTGGCCGGTACGGCGACATCGTCCAGGCGATCGGCAACACGCCGCTGGTCGAGCTCAAGCGGCTGTCGCCCAAGCCGGGGGTCCGCATCTGGGCCAAGATGGAGTCGTTCAACCCGACGGGCTCGGTCAAGGACCGCGTCGCGCGGGCGCTGATCGAGGACGCCGAGGAGAAGGGCGCCATCGGGCCGGGGATGACGATCCTCGAGCCGACGTCGGGCAACACCGGCATCGCGCTGGCCATGATCTGCAGCCGCAAGGGCTACAAGCTCAAGGTCGTCATGCCCGACAACGTGACGCCCGAGCGCACGCAGCTGCTGACGATGTACGGCGCCGAGATCGTCTACTCGCCCGGCAACCTGGGCTCCAACGGGGCCGTGGCCATGGCGCTGGAGATGGCCGAGGCCGATCCGTCGTACTACATGCCCTACCAGTACGGCAACCCGGCCAACCCGCGCGCCCACTACGACGGCACCGCCCCGGAGATCCTCGAGGAGCTCGACGGCCAGATCGCGGCCTTCGTCGCGGGCCTGGGCACCGGCGGCACGTTGATGGGCATCGGCCGGCGCTTCAAGGAGGAGCTCGGCGACGCGGTCAAGATCGTCGCGGCCGAGCCCATGCAGGGCGAGCCCGTCCAGGGCCTGCGGTCGCTCGACGACGGCTTCATCCCGCCGATCATCGACCTGTCGGTCCTGGACCGGAAGATCTTCGTCACGAACCGCGACGCGATCATCTGGACCCGCAAGCTGCTCGACGAGGAAGGCATCTTCGCGGGCGTCTCGTCCGGCGCCATCGCTTCGATCGCCGTGCGCATCGCCGGCGAGCTCGACGAGGGCAACGTCGTCTTCATCATCTGCGACGACGGCTGGAAGTACCTGTCGTCCGGCATCTACACGCTTCCCGTCGACGAGGTCGCCAACCTCGACTCGACGGTCTGGTGGTAACGGCGGGGCTCCTGCCCGCTGCCCGCAGCGCCGATACGCTCTTGATCCCCACCTAACAACCGTCTGCGAGACTGCATCCCATGCCCGGCGTCGGATTTCCCGAACTCATCGTCATCCTCGTCATCGCACTGATCGTGCTCGGCCCGAAGAAGCTGCCCGAGGCGGGCCGCGCCATGGGCAAGGGCATGCGCGAGTTCAAGGACTCGCTCAACGGCGATCACCACGACGACGAGAAGCCCGCGATCAAGTCTGAGTAAGGTCTGCGGCGATGCAGATCGCCCCGGATCTCCTGCAGCAGATCGTCGACCACGCCGTCGCCGAGGCGCCGTACGAGTGCTGTGGCTATATCGTGCTCGACGGCGATCGAGCGACCGAGGTGGTGGCGGTCGAGAACGTCTCCCGCAGCCCGTTGCGCTTCGACATGGATCCCCAGGCCGTGCTCGCGATGGGCAAGGCCTATGACGACGGCGGCGTCGTGATCTACCACTCGCACACGCGGTCCGAGCCCCGGCCGTCGCAGACCGACATGAACTTCGCGGCTCAGTGGCCCGGGGTCGAGTGGCTCATCGTGGGCACTGCGGGCGACGAGCCCGTGGTCCGCAACTGGCGCATCGAGAACGGCACGGCCACCGAGGTCGAGGTCCTCTCGGATGCCGGGGTCTGACCCCCTCGTCTGCCCGTCCTGCGCCACCCCGCACCCGCTCGACGAACGCTTCTGCCGTGACTGCGGCATGCCGCTGGTCTACGCCGGCACGCGCGGGGTCGACGAGCCGGTCACCGACCGGCACGAGCGGGCCCGGAAGATCAAGCCCCAGCTGTCCGAAGGCGAGCTCGTCAAGGTCGGCTGGGGACGCAACCAGGCCGAGGCCGAGCTGATCCAGGGGATGCTGCTGGAGGAGGGCGTGCCGTCGATGCTCAAGCGCTCCGCGGGCTTCGACGTCCCCGACATGCTGGCCGCCGGCCCGCGCGACGTGCTCGTGCCGAGCTCCGGCGCCGAGGTTGCGCGCGAGGTGCTGCTGCAGGCCGATCTGGCCGGCGACGGGGACCGCTCGGGCGTCGACGCGCCGGCGCGGATCCTTGGTGGGCTGCTGGCGGCGGTCGCGCTCGTCGCCCTCATCGCGTGGATCGGGACGGCGCTCCTGTGAGCGCGCTCGTGGCGGTGACCGGCGCGACGGGCGGCGTCGGCGGCCGCGTGGCGCGGCGGCTCTCCGACCGTGGCGTGGCGCAGCGGCTGGTCGTGCGCGACCTGGCGCGCGCGCCCGCGGTCGTCGGCGCCGACATCGAGGAGATGGGGCCCGCCGGCTACCGCGACCAGGTGGCGCTGACCGAGGTCCTGCGCGGCGCGGCGACGCTGTTCCTCGTCTCCGGACGGGAGTCGGACCGCCGCGTCGTCGAGCACGCCCACGCCGTCCGGGCGGCGGTCGACGCGGGCGTGGAGCGCATCGTCTACACGTCGTTCCTCGGCGCGTCGCCCGACGCGACGTTCACGTTCGCTCGCGACCACCACGCCACCGAGCAGCTCATCCGCGAGTCGGGCTTGGCCTACACCTTCCTGCGCGACAGCCAGTACCTGGACTACGTGCCGCTCCTGCCCGGCTCCGACGGCGTGATCCGCGGGCCGGCGGGCGACGGGCGCATCGCCTGGGTCTCACGCGACGACGTCGCCGACGTGGCGGCAGAGGTCCTGGCCGCCGGCGGTGGCGAGCACGACGGCCAGACCTACGACCTGACCGGCCCCGAGGCGCACACGCTGGCGTGGGCCGCCGCGCAGCTCAGCGTCGCCACCGGCCGCGAGGTGACCTTCGAGGACGAGAGCGTGCAGGAGGCCTACGCCTCCCGCGCGGCCTTCGACGCGCGCGACTTCGAGGTCGACGGCTGGGTGACCTCCTACGCCGCGGTCGCGACGGGGGAGATGGACGTCGTCGGCGACGCCGTGCCGCGCGTGGCGGGACATCCCGCCCAGGACCTCCCGGGGTGGCTGGCGGCCAACCCGGAGGCCTGGGCGCATCTCACGGCGTAGCTCCCAGCCGCTCAGCGCGGCCGATGCCCCCCGATCTCGACGGTCTGCTGGTAGGTCGGGCGGTTGATCCAGGGGATGAGCGGCTGCGTGATGGCGCCGAGCGCACGGAAGCTGACGGCGTCGAAGCACGTCTGATCGCCGTCGCGGTTGGCCTTCTGGCAGACCGGATCGCCCGAGTACAGCTGCGACGCCGGGACTGCGAGCGCCGCCTTCAGGCTCGAGCGCAACGCCGCGCGGCACTTGGACAACTGGCCGTCGCCGCAGAACGTCTTGGCGTACGGCTGGGCGACGTGCTCGCCGAGGACGTCGCGCAGGTCCTTGGCGGCGTAGCCGTACCAGCCCTCCTGGTAGGCGGAGCCGAGGTGGTCGCCGTGGTTGTCGGGGGCGTTGTCCTGGCCGTGGGGCAGCGTGTCGAAGACCGTCTGCCCGAGGGCGGGCCGGAACTCCGCGGCCAGCCACTTCGGCCACCACGCGTCCATGATCCGGACGGCCTCGGCGTGGTCGTAGACGCCGTCGCCGTTCTTGTCGCGGCGCTGGGTCCCGGAGGCGACCCAGTCCTTCAGGGTCGCGATGGCGGCCTTCAGCGCGGGGTCGCTCGGCGTGCCGAGCACCTTCAGCGCCAGCGGCAGGTCCTCCTGGCCGCGCAGGTCCGTGGTGCCCGCCTCCTCCATCGCGTCGGTGAGGCCCGGGAGGTCGAGCTTCGCCCCGCCCTGCAGGCGCGTCTCGATCTGGCGGTCGAGCATCTGCGAGCGGAAGACGGAGCTGAACAGGTTGGAGTCGGCGCCGGCGAAGCCCTGGGCCTGCCGGTTGTTCCAGGACGTGATCCAGTCCTGGTTGATCACCTGCGGGTGCTGGTCGGCCGGCGTGTAGTCGGCCACGTTGGTGTCCGGGTTCCAGCCCTTCCAGGTGTTGGCGGGATCCATCGGCAGTTGCCCGGTCGTGCCGGGCGCCCGGACCGGGTTGTTGCCGGAGTTGAAGTAGGCCACGTCGCGGTCGTCGGCGTAGAGCCAGTTGAACGTGTAGCCGATCTTGTAGGCGGCGCGGGCGAAGCTCTGGGCGTCGTGGACCTTGTTGGGGTCGTTGAAGTCCGAGAACCCACGCGCCGAGTCGACCTCGTGCTGGTAGGTGGTGCGCAGCGACGTGAACAGGACCGGCTTGCCGCCGACCGTGCCGCGGGCGCGGACCAGCCCGAGCTTCGTGCGCAGGGTCCGCAGCGTTTGGGTTCCGGGCGGTGTCTGGTCGGCCGCCGTCGGGATCCACGTGTTCGTGCGCTCCATCACCTCGACCGGCAGGCATTGACCGCGGAAGCGGTAGTGCATCGTGTCTTGGCAGGTCGGGACGGCGAACGTGTCGATGATGTCCTGGCCGGCCGAGGTCGCCGACCAGGCGTAATCGCGGCCGTGGCCGAGTTGGACGAACAGGTTGACGCCCGCGAACGCCGAGCCGCGCGCGTCGATCGTCGGCGCGTGGACGTCCTGCTCCATCAGGATCTCCGGCGAGAAGTACGCGACCTGGGGGCCGAAGACGGCGAGCGGGTGACCCGACTTGGACTTCGCCGCCGAGACCACCAGCGCGTTGGAGTTGGACTTGGGCAGCGCGACGAGGCCCGGCAGGCCGCCGAGGCCCGGGACCGGCACGTTGCCTCCGGCGGGCAGGCTGCCGGTGACCGAGTTGATGACGTCGGTCACGGGGTTGGCCACGGTCGGCGCCGAGCCGGCGGCCGGGACCGTGCCGCTCGGAACGCCGGGGGCGCCGGGAACCGCAGGCGCCCCGCCACCACCCGCGGTGTCGGTTCCTGAGGCGACGATCGGCTCGGCCTTCAGCGACCCCGGGTCGGGAAGCACCTCGGCGCCCTTGGCGGGGGTCGACGGCGGCTGCTGATAGGGGAAGCGGCCGTGCTTGACGGTCGTCGGCGCGTCGGG
>JAWVGD010000570.1:0-5542 GCA_033855515.1 Baekduia sp. | reverse complement strand
CCACCTTCTCGCCGTATCGCTTGCTGACATGGTTGACGTCGATCATGTTCAACATGGTCGACGATCGCCCGCCCGTCCACCATCGGTCGCGGGGATGGACTTCTCGCTCCGCGGGTCCGCCTCAGGTCGTAGACGAAGGGCTACCGTCGGGCGTCTCGCGTCCCACGCATGCCTGACCGACCCCGCCCATCTCGCCCGATCCCCTACGTCGGCATGCCCGTGCGGGTCATCCACCTGGGCGTCGTCGAGCCGGGCGCGATCGAGGCTCTGAGCGATGGCGGGCGGACCGTCACGGTCGCCGGCGAGGACTACACGCTGCGCCGCCAGAACGGCAGGTTCGTGCGGCGCGATCAGCCCTACTACGGCGTTCGGTTGAGCTTCCGCAGCGACTGAGAACTCAACGCAGGATGCCGGTGTGCCCGATGGAGTAGCGGCCGGGCTGCGGCCAGACGCAGAGGCCGTGCGGTCCGGCGCCGACGTTGATGCGCCGCAGCAGCTTGCCCGTGCCCGTCGAGATGGCGTACACGTCGCTGTCGTAGCGCCCGCTGAGCCACAGGACGCGGCCGTCGGCCGACACGCCGCCCATGTCCGGCGAGGCGCCGGTCGGCAGCCGCCACTTCCGCACCGGCCGGCGCGTGCTGAACGAGATCACCGAGATCGTGCCCTCGTCGCGGTTGCTGACGTAGAGCAGGCGGCTGTCGCGGCTCGGGTACAGGCCGTGCGCGCCTCTGCCCGTGGGCTGGAAGCGGATGACGCGCCACCGGTGCGCGTCGATCAGCCAGACGCCGTTGCTGGCCATGTCGGCGACGTAGAACGTGCGGCCGTCCGGTGAGAGCTTGACGTCCTGGGGCATGGCCGACGACTTCAGGTCGATGGTCTTGACCAGCTTCTCGTGGACGAGGTCCACCACGACCATCCGCCCGGCGAACTCGCACGAGGCCAGCGCCAGCCGGCCGTCGGCGGTGTAGTCCATGTGGTCGATCCCGGCGCAGGCCGGGATGGACAAGGACTTGCGGAGCGCCATCGTGTGCGGATCGCGGAAGTCGAGCGTGCGGTGGGCCTCGGCGACGACGATCGCCCGCTGGCCGTCGGCCGTGAAGTACAGGTTGTAGGGGTCGGCCACCGGGACCATCTTCCCGTGGCGTCCGGTCCGCGGATCGATCGGCGTCAGCGAGTTGCCGAGGTCGTTGCTGACCCACAGCGTGCGCAGGTCCCAGGACGGCGTGACGTGCTGCGGCTGGCGGCCGGTGGCGAAGTGGTCGACGATCTTGCCGGTGCGCTGGTCGATGACGTCGACGGTGTTCGAGCCGCTGTTGGGCACATAGATGCGCGCGGGGTCGTGGCGGACCTGCGGCGCGAGGAGGTTGGGTCGCCCGGCGGCGTAGACGTCGTTGCGGGCGAGCGGCGGCGGGATGCGTCCGGCCCGCAGCGGCCGGAACGCGGCCGTGGTGCGCGCGGCCCCCGACGTCGAGGCGGGCGCCGGGTCGGTGGCGGTGCCGCCGGGAGTGCGGGCGGCCTGACCGCAGCCGCCGAGCACGGCTCCTGCGAGGAGGACCGCGGCGGATGCGCGCCGGAGGCTCATGCTGCCCCGAGCGTCCACAGCTCGTCGTGGACATGGCCGCCGGCATCGCGGCCGCCGGCCACGAGGATGTGCCCGCCCGCCGTGACCGCTCCGGCGTCGGAGACCCCGACCGGCAGGCTCCCGGCACGGCGCAGGCGCCCGGTCGCCGGCGTCACCGCCCAGATGGTCGCGCGCTGGCCGGTGAGCGAGTCGGTGCGGCCGCCGAGGACGAAGAAGGTCCCGTTCAGCGCCGCGCCCGCCGCGTGGCCGAGCGGCGCGGGCAGGTGCGCGATGATCCGGACGCGATGGGTCGCGGGGTCGACCGAGAGCACCTCGCGGCGCGCGTGGACGCCGTCGGTGCCGCCGGCGATCAGGATGCGGCGCCCGACCGCGGCGACGGCCGCGTACCGCAGGGCGTGCGGCAGCGTGGCCACGTCGCGGACGGGCCGGCCCGGGCGGTAGGCGAGAATGGAGCGCAAGGGCGTGGTGGTGGTGTAGCCCCCGATGACGTAGGCCGTGTTGCCGATCGTCACGGCGCTCGTGTCCGACATCGCCGCCGGCAGCCGGCCGGCAGAGGTGACGGCGCCGCCCGCGCTCACCGCCGCGATCGTCGGGATCGGCCCGGATGCGGTTCCGCCGCCGAAGGTGTAGGCCTTCGTCCCCAGCGCGGCCGCCCCGAGGTCGTGGGCCGCCTGAGGGAGGTGCCCGACGACCTTCGGCGTGCCGGGGGCCAGCCGGACGACGTCGGACACCGACGTGTCGGCTGCGTCGAGGCCGCCGACGCCCAGCACGGTCCCGTCGCTGAGCGCGGCCAGGGCCGGGAGCTGGACCGGGGCCGGGAGGCGCCGGGTCGTCAGGACGCGCAGCCGCGTCACCGCGGGGGCGGCCTTTGCGGGCGCCGGACCGGCCGTCGAGGTCGTGGTCGCCCCGGTCGAGCCGCTGCTCGAGGGGGCGCCGGACGCGCCCCCGCAGGCGGCGGCCGTCAGGGCGACCGCGGTCAGGAGCAGCGCGACGGTCGCCCGTGGCAGCGAGGCGGCCCGGCCCCACGGCGTGCCGGGCGCGGCGGTCGTGCGCGGTGGCTTGGACGAGGGGCGGGAGAGAGACATGGGGGTTCGGTGATGCCGGCCGGGGAGGCGGACGCCACGGTCCCAGGATGGGGGCGGGCCTCTTAACTCCGCCTGAACGCTCGGTGCCGGACCTCATGGTGCTCCCTTCCCGCACAGCCCGGGGTTCTACGCGGGCCGTCGTCCGTGGCGCTCAGTGCGCGCGGCGTTGGTCGTGCGGGGTGCTGGATCGTAGGCAGTGACAGAGAGGCTGCCGGGAGGCCCGGGCGCCCTCGGTCATCCCCGGGCGCCTGGGGCCGGCGGGTTCGGTGCCGAATCGCGAAGCTCGTCCCATCCCCCAGACAGCGACCGCGTTCACGCCCGAACTAACGCCCCGCCCGTCCCGAGAACCGTGCTCCACGGCAGCCCCGGGCGCGCGCACGCCATCGCCTCCTGGTCATCGCCGACGGACCTTCCCGGGAGCCCGGCGTGTTCACACCCCCTTCACCGCGCGTCAACGCGCCGCCGGTACGCTGCGGTCACGTGCTGATCACCCGGGTTCTCGCCAAGCTGGAACCCGGAGGCGCACAGCTCTCGCTGCTGCGCGTCGCGCGGGCCCTCGTCGCACGAGGGCATGAGACGCGATTGCTCGTCGGCTACGCGACCGGCGCCGGCGTCGACATGGCGCGGGCCCACGGCATCGAGCCGGAGCTCATGGGCGGCGGCGGGGACCTGCAGTGGCGCTGCGATCCGGCGTTCGCCTCATGGCTGAGACCGCGCCTGCTGGACGCCGACGTCGTCCACGCGCACATGTTCGGCGCCTGGTGGGCGGCCGCGCTCGCGGTGCCCGACGCGACGCCGCTGTTCGCCAGCGAGCACAACGACTACGCGTGGCCGGGACTCCCTCAGTGGACGGCGATGCGCGACGCGATCGACCGCGTGGACCGCTTCTACGCGCACAGCCCGGGCGCCGGATCCGCGGCCCTGCGCGCGGGGATGCCGCCCGAGCGCCTGGTCCGCGGGGTGTCGCCGGTCGAGGGCCTCGACGCCATCGAGCGGCCCGGGCTTCCGCGCCCGCGGATCGTCTACACCGGGCGCCTCAGCCCGGACAAGGGCCCCGACGTGCTGATCGAGGCGATCGCGCTGATGGCGTCGCCGCCGCCGGTGCTCATGCTGGGTGCGGGCGTGCTCGCGCCCGTGCTCCGCGCACGGATCGCCGAGCTCGGCCTGGGTGGCACCGTCGCACTCTGCGGCTGGCGCGACGACCCGGCGCCGTGGGTCGCCGGCGCCGCCATCCAGGTGTGCCCGTCGCGCGACGAGGCGTTCTCGCAGGCCGCGGTGCTGGCGATGGGCCTCGGCGTGCCGGTCGTGGGCACGCGCGTGGACGGCTTCCCGCGCACCCTGGCCGCGGGCCGCGGGCTGCTCGTCGACCCCGACGACCCCGCGGCGCTGGCCACCGCGCTGCAGGACCTCCTGGACGGGCGCCGCCGCACCGACGTCCTCGGCGCCCGCACCTGGGCGCAGCAGTTCGAGATCTCGCGCATCACGTCGCGCTACGAGGACGACTACCTCGAGCGGGCGCTCCCGCTGGCGGCGGCATGACCGGCTTCGCCGACGACCCCGGCCACGCCGAGGACCTGCACGCCTGGCACATCCTGCGCCCGTTGCTGGACGCCGGCGCGTACCTGCCGTGGAGCACGGGCGCGATGCGCCCGGCGGGCCTGGTCATGGTGTGCAACGAGATCATGTACGCCAACCGCATGAGCGTCGTCGAGTGCGGCAGCGGCGTCAGCACCGTCGTCCTGGCCCGGCTCCTGCGCCAGCGCGGCGCCGGCTCGCTCATCGCCCTCGAGCACGACGCGGGCTGGGCGGCCCGTGTCGACGAGCTGCTGCGCCGGGAGGGACTCGACCGCATCGCCCGCGTGGTGCATGCCCCGCTGACGGGCGAGCCCCGCTGGTATGACCGCGCCGCCCTGGAGGAGCTGCCCGCGGCGATCGACCTCCTCGTCGTCGACGGGCCGCCCGCCCACGCGGCGGGGGAAGGGCACCGCCGCGCCCCCGCCCTCGAGGTCTTGAACCCGCGCCTGGCCCCCGGCGCCACGGTCGTGCTCGACGACGTGCCGCGGCCCGGCGAGCGCGCGGTCCTCGCCGGGTGGGAGGCGACGACGGCCTGGCGCTTCCGGATCGAGGACGGCGCCGGCGTCGCCTTCGGCGCCCGCGCGGCCGCCCCGGCCTGAGCGGCCGCGTGCGCGGCCGCCGCGGTCCTTCTACGCTGTCGGCCTCGTGCTGGTCGCCGTCGCCCTCCTCGCCTTGCTCGCGGTCGTCGTGCTGCTGAGCCGGCGGCAGTGGCGGCGTGTGCAGGTCCGCAGCTGCTGCGCGGCCCGGCCCTGGCCCCCGGACGACCTGACCGCCGGCGCCGAAGACCCTCGCCCCTGAGCCGTGCGCCGGCCCGGGCCGGCGTGCCGCTGTCCGGTCCCCGGCGCCTGGTGGAGCGCTTGGAGCAAGTTCCGGTGCGTCGTCGCGTTTGCGGCAGGAGCGGTGGTCATCGCGCACCGCGCTCCCTGGTCTCGTCAAGGAAGGCTCCACCGTGCGGCGTATCTCCCTCTCCCTCGTGTCGCTCGCCGTGCTGGCGCTGCTCGCCCTCGGCGCCGCACGGCTCACCGGCGGGCACGCCGAGCAGGGTGGCGAGAAGGCGCGCGAGGCGGCGGCCACCTGCCCGGAGGCGGCCAAGGGCGAGGCGGGCGCCGGCGAGGAGGCCAAGGCAGAGGAGGCCAGGGCGCAGGAGGCCAAGGCCGAGGGCGACGGTGCCGGGCGCCGCGCCGGCTCGGCCACCGCGGCCCTGTTCTCCGGGCCCGCGGACAGCCCGCAGGCCGAGTGCGGCGGCGCGGGCGGCCATCCCGAGAGCTTCGCCGACCTGGCCAAGGCCAACTCGTCGCGG
>JAWVGD010000569.1:0-5913 GCA_033855515.1 Baekduia sp. | reverse complement strand
CGCATGCTGATCGAGCCGAACGCCCTGACGAGCATCCCGGCGCTGGTGACCGCGTGGCTGGACGCGCGTGCGCCCGCGCCAGAGGTCCTCGACGCCTGGCTGGCCGCGCTGCGCACGCACGCCGCCGGGCTGGCCGAGGCCTCCGGCGTGGCGATCGCCATCGCCGTCGAGTCGCGCGGGGCGGGCGTCACGTTCGATGCCGGCCTGCGGGCCCGGCTCGTGGCCGCGGCCGGCGGCGACGCGCCGGAGGTCCTGTGCTGGGCCGGCCACGACGCCGGCATCCTCGCCCCGCACGTGCCGGCCGCGATGGTGCTCGTGCGCAACGCGACCGGCGTCAGCCACTCCGCGGCCGAGCACGTCGAGCTGGCCGACGCGGCGGCCGCGGCCACCCTGATCCTGACGACCCTGGAGGGGCTGGCGTGAGCCGCGGCCTGCTCGACGTCCCGGCGATGCCCAACGCCCACAGCCACGCGTTCCAGCTCGGGCTGCGCGGGGTCGGCGAGCGCCCGGCGCCCGAGGCCCACGCCGCCGACGACTTCTGGAGCTGGCGCACGGCGATGTTCGCCCTGGCCGAGGCGCTGACGCCCGAGACGATGCGCGAGGTCGCCGGACGGCTGTACCGCGAGATGCGCGCTGCGGGCTACGGGAGCGTCGGCGAGTTCCACTACGTCCACCATCAGCCCGACGGCACGCCCTACGACGAGCCCAACGCCATGGCCTTCGCCGTGGCCGAGGCGGCGCTGGAGGCGGGGCTGGAGATCGTGCTGCTGCCGGCCGCCTACCACCGCGACGGCTGGGAGCTCGGCGACCGGCCGCCCCAGCCCGGTCAGCGGCGCTTCTGCGACACCGACGTGCACACGTTCCTGGCGCGCGTCGACGCGCTGCGCGCCTGGGCGCAGGACCGTCCGGGCGTCCGCGTCGGCGTCGCCGCCCACAGCGTGCGCGCGGTGCCGTCGCGGTGGCTGGAGGAGATCGCCGCCTACGCCGATCGCCACGAGCTCGTCCGCCACGTCCACGCCCATGAGCAGCGACGCGAGCTGGCCGAGTGCCAAGCCGAACACGGATGCACACCGATCGAGCTCCTTGAGCAGACGGGGTTCCTGGGGCCGTGGACGAGCATCATCCACGGCGTTCACGTCACCGAGCGCGACGTCGAGCTGCTGGCCCACAGCCAGTCGATCGTCGTGTCCTGCCCGACGACCGAGGGCAATCTCGGCGACGGCCACCTGCCCGCGATGGAGTACCGCGACGCGCACGTGCGGCTGGCGATCGGCTCGGACTCGCAGGTGCGCGTCGACCCGTTCGAGGAGGCGCGCGAGCTGGAGACCGGCGCGCGCCGCGAGCGCCAGACGCGCTTCGGCCTGCTCGCCGAGCACGGCGACCTGTGGGGCGAGCTGGTGGCCAACGGCCGCGCCAGCCTGGGGCTGCCCGACGACGACGCGCCGACGGTGGCGATCGACCTCGACCACCCGCAGATCGCGGGCGTGCCCGCCGAAGACGTGCCCCGCGCGCTGGCGACGTGCGCCTCGGCCGCGGTCGTGGCGTCCGCTCCTCCTAGACTTCGGGACTGATGTCCGCCGTCCGTCCCGAGCTCGGTCCGACGCTGCCCGAGCTCCTCGGCCCCCGCGTCCGCACCTGGCCGCGTCCGCTGCAGCTCGCGCTCGCCGTCCTCGGCGCGCTGGTCGTGCTGCTGATCCTGTGGGCGCTGCTGTTGCGCGGGGGCGGCGCGCAGGCCAAGCGGGCGGTCATCGTCGCCCATCCGGTGGCGTTCAACTTCGTCTACCGCGCCCCGTTCTCCAAGGAGGCGCCGCTGCCCGGCGAGCTGGCGCGCGTCGGCTCCAAGGACCAGTCGTTCTCGGTCCGCGAGCTGCGGCTGCCCGCCTACCGTGGCGACGCCGCGGGGTTCCTGCCGCTGTACGCCTCCCAGCAGGAGGCGCAGATGCGCCGCGACCTGCCGGGCTTCCAGTGGCGCTCCGACGGGCGCGCGAACATCAACAAGCAGCAGGGCTACGAGATCGTCTTCCAGTTCCGGCGCTCGGACGGCAGGCTGGTCTACGGCCGCCGCATCTTCCTGCTGCCCGGCGTGACCGCCCGCCAGGGCGCCGACATCTGGGTGACCGCGCCGCGCTCGCCGGCGATCGTGCGCGCCGACGACGTCGGCCACAACGGCGGGCTCAAGACGTCGCTGCGCTCCTTCCGCTTCGGCACCCAGCGGCCATGACCGACGAGCTGGCCGTGGCCGACACCATCACCTTCGACGACTTCGCCAAGGTCGACATCCGGGTCGGGCGCATCACCGCGGTCGACGACTTCCCGGAGGCGCGCCGGCCGGCATGGAAGCTGACGATCGACTTCGGTCAGGAGATCGGCGTCAAGCGCTCCTCGGCGCAGATCACGAACTACGCCCGCGAGGAGCTCGAGGGCCGGCTCGTCCTCGCCGTCGTGAACTTCCCGCCGCGCCAGATCGGGCCGTTCATGTCGGAGGTCCTGACGCTCGGCACCTACCGCGGCGACGTCGTGCTGCTGGTCGACCCGGGCGCCGGCGCGCAGCCGGGCGACCGGCTCTCCTGACGCCGCCCTACGGCGTGGCGGGCGCCGCCGGGACGAGCGTGCTCGTCGCGGGCGGCGTGGTGTCCGACGGCGCCGGGTCGGCGGCCGGCGCGGGCTCGGCGGGCGAGGACGGGGCCGGCGTGGGCGCGGGCGACGCCGCGGGCGCGGGGTCGGCCGCCGGCGGCGCGGACGGGCCCGGGTCGGGCTGGGCCGCGGGCGTCGCCGTGCCCGGATCGCTCGAGGCCGGCGCGCTCTGTGCCGGGGTCGGCGTCACGCCGGCCAGCGGTGAGGCCGGCATCGTCGTCGTCTCGGCGGGCATGACCTGGTCGGGCAGGCGGGTGTTGTCGTAGCCCTGCTGGGTCGTGCCGGGCGCCGTGCCCGAGGGCACCGCGGTGCTCGGGGCGGCGCTGCCCGTGGCCGCGGGGACGGTCGCGCCGGCGGGCGTCGTGGTGGTCGGCGCGGGGGAGGCCGTGGTCGCATGCGCGCCGGTCGCGGCGGCGTGGCCGGCCAGCGGGAGCGTCGGCTGCGGCGTGGAGCGCACGGCGACCGGCGGCGCGGCCGTGGGGACCGGGGCGGGCGCAGCGGCGAGCTGCGTGACGGCCCCGCGCTGGAGACGATGGTGCTTGACGTGGTCGACCTCGACCGCGCCGGTGGTGACGATGGCGACGGCGGCCAGGCCGGCGGCCGTCTTGGTCGCCACGGCGCCGATGCCCGCCGACAGCGCGCTGCCGGCGGTGGCGCCGCCGACGCTCGCGGGGCCCGCGGCCGACGCGCCGGCCGCGGCGCCGCCGGCGCCCTGGGCCAGCACGAACTTCTTGAGCAGCAGCAGCGGCCCGACGGGGAAGACCGCCGCCAGCGCCTTGTTGGTCTGCCGCAGCTGCTTCTTGAACGCGCCGCAGCGGGTGCACGTCCGCACGTGGCGGCGCACCGGGGCGCTGACGCGGGTCAGGCCCTCGGCCCACTCCCCGAGCTCGTCGCGGACCTCCGCGCAGGTCAGGCGGCGCGCCTCGGCGGCCTCTGCGAGCGCGACGCGGGCCCGGACGAGCAGCGACTTGACCGACGGGACCGTGGTCTCCATCGCCTCGGCGATCTGCTCGTAGCTCAGCGCGTCGATCTCACGCAGCAGCAGCGCCGTGCGCTGGGTCTCGGCGAGCGTCTGGACGTCGGCCACCAGGTCGCGGAAGTCCTCGCGGTCGTGGACCTTGTCGGCGGTCGTCGTGCCGTGGTCGGCCAGATGGACGTCCATCGAGTCCACGCCGATCGCCGTCTGCTTGCGCAGGTGGTTCAGGCAGCGGTTGCGGGCGATCCGGTAGAGCCAGGGCCGCACGTTGATCGGGCGGTCGTCGGACAGCATCGCGTTGAACGCGGCAGCGAAGACCTCCTGCAGCACGTCCTCGGCGTCCTCGCGGGAGGACAGCATGTGGCGGCAGAACGCCAGCAGGCGCGACTGGTAGCGCGCGACGAGCGCCTCGTAGGCCGCCTGGTTGCCGCGCCGGGTGAGCGCGACCAGCCGCTCGTCGCCCTGCAGGCGCAGGAGCGGCGTCGGGCCACGAAGTCCGTGGACCCCGGAGTGCTTTAGAGCTGAGACTTCCACGCGTGAATGGGCGAGGGTAGAACACGCCCGAACGTTGCAACCGCCGGGCGGCCGCGAAGTTGCGGGTTCTTCCAGGGTGCCACGCGCCCGGCTACGCTCCCGCAAGGTTTCGCCCGGGTGGTGAAACTGGTCAGACACGGCCGGCTTAAACCCGGCTGCCCGCAAGGGCATGGGGGTTCGAGTCCCTCCCCGGGCATGGTGAGCGGACAAGGTCGTGCGCGTCGACGGCCTGGGGCCGGCCGACGCACACGCCCGCCTGGGGTTCTAAGCGACCGGTGCCTCGCGCACCGCGCCGGGCGCCAGGGCGTCCAAGAACGCGTCGGCGATCTCCTGATCGCCGGTGACTTCCAGCTCGGTCCGGGACGCGTCGGGGCCCAGCGCCTCGACCCACGCCCGCTCGGGCCCGGCGATCCGGGCGTCGGCCTCGGGAGCGGAGCGCTCCGCGAGGTCCACGTGGCCGCGGCGCGACGTCAGGACGTAGCGCTTCATGTCACCCGCGCGGCGCACCACGGTCACCTCGACCATGCCGTCGACGTATTCGGGCATGGACAGCCCGGGCGCCGAGCGCAGGATCGCGCCGACGTCGACCGACTCGTCCGGCCGCGGCGGCGACCACGCCCAGCGTGCGCCCCAGCGAGCCAGCGCCCCGACGACCGGGAGCAGGTCGCGCGCGCGCTCGGTGAGCTCGTAGTCCACACGCGGCGGGACCTCGCGGTAGGGCTGGCGCGTCAGCAGGCCGTCGGCGACCATGCGGTTGAGCCGCGACCGGAGCTGCTCGGTCGAGATGCCGGGCAGGACGCGCTGCAGTTCGACGAACCGCCGCGGTCCGGCGACCAGATCGCGGACGATGAGCAGCGTCCACTTGTCGCCCACGAGATCGAGGGCCCGAGCGTCCGGCGCCCACTGGTTGTACGGGTGCCTTTTGGGGGGTGGAACGGAGGGAATGGCTGCCTCCCGGAAACCACTTCGAAGGGGACGGACCCTCAGCCACGAACGAGCATACTCGCGTTCGATCCCGGACACCCCGTTTTTCTGCGGACATGGACGCGCGTTGGAGGCGCTGCCGGAGGATCGTTGGCGATCCGGGGGCTGATCGACTCCGGGTTCGGGTGCGCCGCGGCGCCGGCTCCGCGACCGGCGCGCTCCGCCGCCAAGGGGGTGGTCCGGGCACCCCGCGCGGTGGCGCACAGACGCTCGCTCAGTCAGGATCTCGGGCGTGCAGCGCACCGCGCTCAACTGGGCCTTTCGCCGCTTCGGCACGCGCTACCCGCGGCTGATCGTCGCGCTGCAGTTCCAGGTCGCCCACCTCGTCGTGGCGGGCGGTGTGTGGCTGCTGGACCTCTACGTCAACCTCGACGGCTCGCAGTTCTGGCGGATCCTGGCGGTGGCCGAGGCTGCGGTGCTCGTCGAGAACGCGCTCGCGATCGCCGTGGTCTGGCGCCTGCTGACGCCGGCTGACCGCTGGCTGGCCGGCGAGCACTCGCCCGAGGCGGCGCTGCGGGCGTGGCGCGCGCTCGCGGGCGCGCCGCTGGCGTTCATCCGCTGGGGCCGGGCGGTCCCGTTCCTGTTGAACGTCGTCCCGATCTCGATCTTCCTCGTCTACGAGCTCGACGTCCCGTTCTGGCCCGGGTTCTTCATCCTGGCCGCAGGCTGCTCGGTCGTGGTGCTCTACGGCGTGTTCCTGCGCTTCTTCGGGCTGGAGCTCGTGCTGCGCCCCGTGCTGCAGGAGGTCTCCTGCGACCTGCCCGACGGACCGGGCGTGGCGAGCG
>JAWVGD010000568.1:0-15062 GCA_033855515.1 Baekduia sp. | reverse complement strand
GACGTCGTGGGCCATCACCACGGCCTGGGGGAGGCGGCGATAGGGGCTGGCGTCCGACGCGTAGCGGACGAGGTCGATCGGGCGGCCGAGCACGCGGTCGGCGCCGAGGGCGGACTCGAGCTGCGAGCGCAGCGGCTCCGGAGTGCCGGCCGCCAGGCTGTCGGGCGCGCGGTCGGGCGCGGGCGCGCCGCCGGGGTGGCCGATCCGCCTGGTGTCGGGGGCGAGCAGCGTCAACTGCTCAGAACATAGCCATGCCGGGGGTGACCCCGACCTCGACCAGCCGGGGCTCCTCCGCGGGGATCGCCTCGCTCAGCGCAGCGTGCAGCTCGTCGTGGCCGGCGACCTTCTTGGCGTTGACGCCGTAGCTCTCGGCCGTGCCCGCGACGTCGAGCGCGGGCAGGTCGAGCCCCGGTGCGCCGGTCACGTTCTCGATCTCCGAGAACCACTTGAGGATCGCGTACTCGGAGTTGCGCAGGACCAGGAAGGTGACCGGGACCTTGTAGGCGACGGCCGTCCAGAATCCGGTGATCGCGTACTGGGCCGAGCCCTCGCCCAGGACGCAGACGACCGGGCGGTCGGGCTGGGCGAGCTGCACGCCGATCGAGGCCGAGAGGCCGAAGCCCAGGCCGCCGGCCGCGCCGAAGTAGTAGCTCCCGGGCTCGGAGATCCGCAGCCGGTTGCGCAGCGCGAGCGTGCTCGACGGCGACTCCAGGACGATGATCGCGTCCTCGGGCAGCAGCCCGGCCAGCACGCCGTGCACGTCGCCCGCGTCCATCGGCTGGCCCGGCTCGGAGTCCCCGACCGGCGGCGGCGGGTCCAGCGGGGCCGGCGGCCGGCGGTCCGGGGTCCCGCTGTCGGCGAGCGCGGCCAGCAGCGCGTCGAGCGTGAGGCGGACGTCGGCGACGATCGCGTCGCCCATCGGCGCCCGCGCGGCCTCGTCGGGATCGTTGGTGATGGCGATCAGCGCCGTGCCCTCCGGGAGCGCCGGCCCGGGCAGGTACGGGTAGTACGGGAAGACCGACGAGCCGACGACGAGCACCAGGTCGTGGCCCTCGAGCGTCTGACCGGCGGGACCGATCGCCGGCGGCAGGCTGCCGCGGAAGTGCGGATGGCCCTCGGGGAAGCCGAGGCGGCCGCCGCCCGGGGCGGGCGTGGCCCAGACCGGCAGCGCCTGGCGCTCGGCCAGCGCGACGGCCTGGTCCCAGGCGCCCGCGGCGTCGATGCCCGGGCCGGCGACCATGACGGGGTTGACGGCCGCCGCGAGGCGGTCGGCCAGGACCCGGACCGCGGCGGGGTCGGCGCCCGCACGGCCGCTGACCTGGCGCGTGACGGCGAGATGCGCGGCCGTGGTGTCGACCTCCTGGGTCCAGTCGTCCATCGGCAGCGACACGAACGCCGGGCCCTGGGGCGGCAGGGAGGCGAGGTAGGTCGCGCGCGCCAGCGCGGCGGGGACGTCTTGGGCCCGCGGCGGCTCGAAGCTCCAGTTGACGTAGGGGTGGGGGACCTCGGTCGCGCGGACGTTGGTGAGGTTGGCCTGCATCGTCATGTACGGACGGACCTGCTGTCCGGCGGTGACCAGCAGCGGCGCCTTGTTGGCCTGGGCGTTGAACATCGCGCCCATCGCGTTGCCCAGTCCCGGGGCGGTGTGGAGGTTGGCGTGCGTGACCTGGCCCGAGGCCTGGGCGTACCCGTCGGCCATTCCGACCACGACCGCCTCCTGGAGGGCCAGGATGTAGCGGAAGTCAGACGGGAAGTCGGCGAGCATCGGCAGCTCGGTGGAGCCGGGGTTGCCGAAGATCGTCGTCATGCCGCGCTCTCGGAACAGCTCGAACGCGGCATCGCGCACGGTGGTCACGGGACAGGTACCTCCTCGTCGGGGCAGATGCGCGGCGCCACATCTCTCCTGCAAGATGCGACGCCGCGGTCCTCAGAGCGGCATTCTTCCTGGTTGGCGCCGGCGCTGCACCGGACGGCGGTGGATGCGCGGACGCGCCAGGTCATGCGAGCACATCGGAAGCGTCCGGAAGCGGGTATTCCGGATCCGTGCAGCGCCTCAGCGTCCTTCGCGATGACAGCTTCTGGATGGTCGTCGACCATGAGGGCGGGGTGCCCGTCCTGCGCTTGTCGGGCGACTTCGACCTCGCGGCCATGCGGCGGGTCCGGACGGTCCTCCGGCCGCTGCTCGCCGCCCCGGAGCCGGGCCGGGTGACCGTGGACCTCGACGCCGTCGACCTCGTCGAGACGGTCACCGCCGCCTTCCTGGCCGGCGAGCAGGCCGCCGCCCACGCGCGTGGCGTGAGCCTCGAGCTGCGCGGCGCCGGCGGAGACGCCCGCCGCCTGCTGGGCCTTGCCGGGGCACGGTTGGAGCCGTAGGCGGGCGGGCGTCGCTCGTCCATGGGCGCGTGGGCGACGGACCCCGCCATGCAGCGCCCAAGACGTGTGGCGTCCACTAGAGTTGCCGATCGGCCATCATGGAGCACGCAACCGCAGACGACGACCTCGGCGCCCTGGCCACCCGGATCGGGCGGACCGTGCGGACCGAGCGGCTCGCGCTGGGCTGGTCGCTGGGCGACCTCGGCCGGGCGGCCGGCCTGTCGAAGACGATCCTCGCGCGGATCGAGCGCGGCGACGGCAACCCGTCGGTCGAGACCCTGTGGCGCGTGTCGCGGGCGCTGCGCGTGCCGCTGGGCACGCTGCTGACGCCGTCCTCGCGGCCGCGCACCCGCGTGGTGCGGGCGCGGTCGGGCGAGCCGCTGCACTCCGAGTCCGGGATGGCGGCGTGGGTGCTTCACGCCGAGGGCCGCGAGCACCGCTCCGAGGTCTTCGAGCTGGACCTGCCCAAGGGCGTCGATCAGCGCAGCGAGCCGCACCTGCCCGGCACCGAGGAGCTGCTGTTCTGCGTCAAGGGCCGCGTGCGCGCCGGGCCCGAGGGTCAGGAGGCCGAGCTCGGCCCGGGCGATGCGGCCTGGTTCACCGCCGACGTGTCTCACCACTACCTGGGCCTGCGCGATGCGCACGTGCTGTGCTGGATGATCTACGCCGGCGGCGGGCGATGAGCGGCGTCGGCGTCGCGCGCGGCGCGACGCTGCAGCCGCTGCTGGCCGGCGTCGTCACCGCGATCGTCGGCTTCGGCGGCGCGTTCCCGATCGTGCTGGCCGGCCTGCACGCGGTCGGCGCGACCGAGGCGCAGGCGTCGTCGGGGCTGCTGGTGCTGTCGCTCTCGATGGGCGCCGCCGGGCTGTGGCTGGCGTGGGTCTACCGGATGCCGCTGAGCATCGCGTGGTCGACGCCGGGGGCCGCGCTGCTGGTTGCCGCCGGCCACGTGCACGGCGGCTACGCGGCGGCGCTCGGCGCGTTCGTGCTGGCGGGCCTGCTCGTCGTGCTGGCCGGCGTCTGGCGGCCGCTCACGCGGCTGATCGTCGCGATCCCGGCGCCACTGGCCAACGGGCTGCTGGCCGGCGTCCTGCTGCAGGTCTGCCTCGCGCCGGTCCACGCGGTCGTCGACGTCCCGCGGCTCGCGATCCCGGTGGTCGTCGTGTGGCTGGTGCTGCTGCGGGTCGCGCGGCGCTTCGCGGTGCCGGGCGCGTTGGCCGCCGCAGCCGTCGGCGTCGCCCTCGACCCCGTCTCGGGCGGGCCATCCGCCCACCTCTTGCCCCAGCTCACGTTCGTGGTCCCGCACCTCGACGCCGGCACGCTCATCGGCCTCGGCCTGCCGCTGTTCGTCGTGACGATGGTCTCGCAGAACGTCGCGGGGATGAGCGTGCTGGCCGCCCACGGCTACGCCGCGCCGCTGCGGCCCGTGCTCGTGACCACCGGCGCCGCCTCGGTCGCCGGCGCGCCGTTCGGGGCCCACGGGATCAACCTCGCCGCGATCACGGCCGCGATGGCCGCCGGCCCCGACGCCGGCCCGGACCCCGAGCGGCGCTGGATCGCCGCCGCCGGGGCGGGGGCGGTCTACCTCGTGCTCGGACTGGGCGCCGGGCTGGCCACCGCGCTGCTGGCCGCCTCGCCCACCGTGCTGATCGAGGCGGTCGCCGGGCTGGCGCTGCTCGGCACCCTGGGCAATGCGCTGCGCGCCGCGATGGCCGACGACGCCCGGCGCGAGGCCGCGACCGTCACGTTCGTGGTGAGCGCCTCGGGCGTCGCGGTCATCGGGATCAGCGCGCCGTTTTGGGGGCTCGCGGCGGGGCTGGTCCTGCTCGCCGTGCAGCGGCTCGGGACCGGGCGGGCGCCCAGTCAAGCCCCGCGCGCGGGCGACGGCGACGAGCCGTGAGCGCGGGCGAGGATCGCGGTGGGCGCCTGGACGCCGACCGCCTTCCGGGCGACGCCGTGGTGGGCGGGTCCGATTCGCCCCCGCCCGCACCGGCCCCGTGTCGGCCGGCGGGCGCGGGGGTACGTCCTCCTCCGTCGGCTGCGGCTTGCGTTCGGGATCATCGCTCTGCAAGGCTCACCCGGGGTCATCGTCCCCGCTCGCGAGGGCGGGAGGAGGAGAGAGGACATGCGCATCCCGCGCCTGGCGACCGCCTTGGCGGTCGCAACGCTGTGCCTGGCCGCGTCCGCGTCCAGTGCCGGGGCGGCCCTGCCCGTCATCTACAACTTCCCGGCCGCGGTCGCTGCGTCTTCGGTGCAGCCGGGCGGGTCCCCGGCCGGCGCCAACGACTGGTCCTGCCGGCCGTCGGCCGCCCACCCGCGGCCTGTGGTGCTCGTCAACGGGACGTTCGCCAACCAGATCACCAGCTGGAACGCGCTGTCGCCGCTGTTGAAGAACAACGGCTACTGCGTCTACACCTTCAACTACGGCGGGCTCTTCCTCGGTCAGATCGGGTCCTACGGGCCGATCGCGGCGTCGGCGCGCGAGCTGCAGGCCGAGGTCGACAAGGTGCTGGCGAGCACCGGGGCCGCGAAGGTCGACCTCGTCGGCTGGTCGCAGGGCGGGATGATGCCGCGCTACTACCTCAAGAACCTCGGCGGGGCGCCGAAGGTCGGCCACCTCGTCGGCCTGGCCTCGTCCAACCACGGAACGACGCTGAACGGCCTGGCGACGCTCTCCGGGTACTTCCCGGGAAGCCGGCAGCTCCTCGCCGCGGGGTGTCCGGCCTGCACCGACCAGCTCGCCGGCTCACCGTTCCTCACGGCGCTCAACGCCGGCGGCGACACCGTCCCGGGCGTCAAGTACACGGTGATCGAGTCGCGCTATGACGAGGTCGTCACGCCCTACCAGTCCGCGTTCCTGTCGGGGCCCGACGTGACGAACATCCGCGTCCAGGACCAGTGCATCCTCGACGCCGGCGAGCATCTCTCGATGCCCTACGACCACATCGTCGACCGCGACGTGCTCAACGCGCTGGATCCCGCCAGCGCGCGGGCGCCGCTGTGCACGCCGATCGTCCCGGCGGTCGGCGGCTGAGCTACGCGCGATGGGAGCCGGGCGTCGCGGCGACGCCCGGCTCGACGTGGACGGCCTCGAGTCGCGTCGGGTCAGGTCGGCAGGCCGGCGAGCTGCGCCAGGACGTCGTCGGGCTCGATCTGCAGCAGCCCCGGGTGCGGCTGAGCGGCGTGCGGGTCGCCGGTGCGCCCGGCCCACAGGACGCGGTGGCGCTCGCGGTCGGGCGGCGGCCCCCAGCGGTCGGGCGAGGTCGGGCCGAAGAGAACGACTGACGGCACCCGCAGCGCGGTCGCCAGATGGGCGATGCCGGTGTCGCCGCAGACCACGCGCGCGCCGTGGCCGACGACGGCGGCCAGCGCCTGCAGGTCGGTGCGGCCGGCCAGGACGGCGTCCTCGGGGAGCCGCGCACGGCGGGCGACCTCCACCGCCAGCGGGCGCTCGGCGGGCGCGCCGGTGAGCACGACGCGCCGCCCCGCCGCGCGCTCGGCGGCGGCGACGGCGGCGAAGCGCGTGGCAGGCCAGCGCCGTGCGCCGCTGGCGGCACCGGGATGGACGACCGTCGCGCCTTCGGCCGCGCGCAGGTCCGGGGCCAGGCGGGGGACGGGGAGGTCAAGGCGCGACGGGTCGGCGTCGAGGCCCGCGCCTTCGCGCAGCAGGCGACACCAGCGCTTCACCTCGTGCTCGTCGGCGTGCCAGCGCGACATGCCGGCCGTCGCGGGGACGTCGGGATGGGCGAAGGCCACCAACTCGCGCGGTCGCGCGGCGAGCGCGACGCGGTGCGACTGCGGGCCGCGGCCGTGGAGGTTGACCAGCAGGTCGGCGTGGCGGGCCTCCGGCGGCAGCGGCACGAGCGCGGCGGCGTCGACCTGCTCGCAGCCGGTGAGCGCGACCAGCGGCGCCAGCGCCCGCGGCGCCGCAACCACGACCTCGCCGGCCTCGCGCAGCGCTCGCAACACCGGGACCGCGGTGAGCAGGTCCCCGAGTCCGAGCGCGCGCAGCGCGACGATCCTCACGGCCAGGACGGCTCGGTGGAGACCGACACCATCATCTCGCGGACGTCGACCCCGGGCGGGCGGGTGAGCGCGAACACCACGGCGGCGGCGACCTCCTGGGGCGGCGCGAGGACGGCGTCGGCACCGGGGCGGTACTGCTCCGGGCGGTCATCGAAGAAGTGCGTCCGCATGCCGCCGGGCAGCAGGAGGGTCACGCCGACGCGGTCGCCGACCTCGGCCATGAGCCCACGCGTGAAGCCGACGACGCCGAACTTGCTCGCGCAGTAGGCGGTCGCGTCGCTCAGCGCCCGCCAGCCCAGCGTGGACGCGACGGTGACGACGCGGCCCTGGGAGGCCTCGAGGTGCGGCAGCGCGGCCCGCACGACCGCGGCGGTCCCGAGCAGGTTCACCATGATGACCTTCTCCCAGCGCTCGCGCGGGACATCGGCCAGCCGGCCGCACGCGTCGGTCCCGGCGGCGGTGACCACGGCGTGCAGCCCGCCGTACCGCTCGGCGACGCGGGTCACCGCCGCCTCGGCGGCGGCCGTGTCGGAGAGGTCGACGAGCTCGTGGTCGCGGTCGTCGCCGGGCGCCTCGAGGTCCAGGACGACGGGCGTGCCGCCCGCCCGGGCGACGGCGTCGGCGACGGCACGGCCCAGGCCGGAGGCGCCGCCGGTGACGACGACGGTGCCGAGGGCGACCTCGGCGTCCAGGTTGCGATCGGCGACGGTGGCGACGGGATCAGACGGCATGCAGAGCGGCCTCCTCGATGAGTCGGGTGGTGGAGCGTCCTTCGATGAACGGGAGGACGACGGCACGCCCGCCCCACGCCGCCAGCGGCGCGGCCTCGGGCAGGTCGGCCGCCGCGTAGTCACCGCCCTTGACCCAGAGATCGGGCCGCAGGCGGTCCAGGAGGGCGGCGGGCGTGTCCTCGTCGAAGATCGTCACGGCGTCGACGCACCCCAGCGCGTTCAGGACCGCTGCACGGTCATCCTGCGCGACGACCGGCCGGTGCGGTCCCTTCAGCCGCCGCACCGACGCGTCGGAGTTCAGGCACACGACCAGGCAGTCGCCGAGCGCCCGGGCGGCCTGCAGCGTGTGGACGTGGCCGGGATGCAGGAGGTCGAAGCAGCCGCCGGTGGCGACGACCGTGCCGCCCTGGGCGCGGACCCGGGCGAGGACGGCGTCCGCGGTGTCCATGGCGGCCGGCGCGACCTCGGCGCCGGTGGCGCCGACGGCCGATGCACCGCCGGCCGCGACGAACGCCGAGGCGGCGCGGACGGCAGCCGCCACGGCGCCCGGCACGTCGGCGCCGCCGCCGAGCAGCTCGGCCGCCCGCGCCGCGAACCGGTCGCCGGCACCGCACGGATCCCCGACCGGGACCGGCGTGGCGGCGATCGCGCGCGGCAGCCCGTCGGGGCCGGCCAGGACCGCGCCGCCCGCGCCGCGGGTGACGCACAGCCACCGCGCGCCCCAGACGCTGCGCAGCGTCTCGGCATCCGCCACGGCCGCGGCGACGGTGCGGCCGGCGGGCGGGTCGCCCACCGTTGCGCAGCCGGCCGCGGCGCCCGCCGCGCGTGCGGCGAAGCTCGCCGCCTCGCCCGCGTTCGGCGTGGCGAGCGTCACCCCGGGCACGGGCTCCGGGCCGCGCGGGTGGGGGTCCCACACGACCGGGATGCCGCGGGCGAGCGCATGCCACAGGGCGGCGCGCAGGCCGCCGTCCGCCGCGACACCGCGGCCGTAGTCGGCGACGAGCACGGCGTCGGCCCATTCGATCGCGGCGCGCGCCGCCGCGGTCGCCGGGCCGACAGGGCCGCCGGCTCCTCCGCGGTCGAGGCGCAGCAGCGCCCGGCGCTGGGCACGGACCCGGATCTTCTCGGGCGTGGCGCCGCCCAGCTCGAGCGCGCAGACCTCGACGCCCGCTTCGGCCAGCGTGGCCGAGAGCTCCGCGGCCGCCGCATCCCCGGCCAGCGCCGTCACGAGCCGCACGTCGTGGCCGCCCGCAGCGGCCAGCGTGGCCGCGAGCCCGGCGCCGCCGGCGCGCACCGTCACACGCTCCTGGTCGACGACCGGCACCGGCGAGTCGGGCGCGAGGCGGTGGACGGCGCCGTCGACGTCGCGATCGAGCAGCGCGTCGCCGAGCACGGTCAGCCGGACGGTCACGCGGGGATCTCGCGGCGCCCGCGCGCCGCGCGCTCGGTGGCGGTGAGGGCGGCGTCGACCGCTGCGCACACGACGTGGACGGCGACGAGGTGCAGCTCCTGGACCGTGCACGGCCGCTCGGCGTCGAACGCGATGGCCTCGTCGCACAGGTCGGTCAGCGGGTTCGGTCCGCGCCCGGTGAGCGCCCACACGCTCAGGCCGCACTCGTGCGCCGCGCGCGCGGCGGCCAGGACGTTGGGCGAGCGGCCGGACGTGCTCAGCGCGACGAGCACGTCGCCCGAACGCCCGTGGGCCCGCACCTGGCGGGCGAACGCCTCCTCGATGCCGTAGTCGTTCGCGATCGCCGTCAGGCTCGACGTGTCGCCGTGCAGGCAGATCGCGCTCAGCGCGGCCCGCTCGTGCTCGAAGCGCCCCACCAGCTCGGCCGTCAGGTGCTGGGCCTCGGCAGCGCTGCCGCCGTTGCCGACCGCCAGCAGCCGGGCGCCGCCGGCCAGCCGCCCGGCCAGCCGGGCGCCCCAGTCCTCGGCGCGGGCCAGGTCCGGCGCAGCGCCCTGCAGCGCGCGCCGGAGCTGCCCGACGTGGGTGACGGCGTCGGTGCGGCGGTCGAGCCGCGCGCCGCCGCTGCGACGGCGACGGGCCACGAGCTCCTGATAGACGTCGAGCGTCGCGAGCGCGACGCGGTCCCAGTCGTAGAGCTGCCGCGTGCGCCGCACGCCGGCCCGGCCCTGGGCCGCGCGGGCGCCGGGGTCGGCGAGCAGGTCGCGCAGCACGCTCGCCAGCCGCTCGGGGTCGCGCGGCGGGACGTGGCGGCCGGTGACCCCGTCGACGACGGTGTCGATCATCCCGCCGACGGCGCTGGCCACGACCGGCGTCCCGCACGCCATCGCCTCCAGCGGCGTGATCCCGAACGGCTCGTACCACGGCACGGTCACCAGCGCGTCGGCCGAGCGCAGCAGGGCGGGGAGGTCGTCGCGGCTCACGCGGCCGCGGAGGTCGACCCGGCCGGCGACGGCGTGGCGGTCGGCGAGCGCCCGGAGCCGGCGCGCCTCGGGGTCGCCGTTCAGCTCCCCGAGCGGCGGGCCGCCGGCGACGACGAGATCGCAGCCGGGGACGTGCTCAAGGGCGCTGATGATGTTCCCGATGCCCTTGCGCTCGACCAGCCGGCCCACGTAGACGATGCGATGGTCGCGGCCCAGCGGCTCCGCCGGCCCGTCGGGGGAGAAGCGCTCGAGGTCGACGCCGCAGGGAACGACGTGGACCCTGGAGCGGTCGGCGCCCAAGCGCATCAGCTCGAACGCCTCGTCGGTGCACGTCGCGACGATCCGGTCGGCCTCGCGCACGATGCGCGCCTCGACCTCGTGGCGCTCGGGCGGGCTGGTGTCGGCGTCGCCCTGGTAGCGCCGCTTGACGATCCCGAGCGCATGGAAGGTGTGGACTACTGGGAGACCCAATTGGCCGCCGGCCAGGAGCGCCGCCAGGCCCGACATCCAGAAGTGGCTGTGGACGACGTCGGGCCGCTCGTCGCCCCAGGCGCGCCGCAGCTCGGCGGCGAACGCGCCCATGTGCGGCAGCAGGTCGTCCTTCGGCACCCGGCAGGCCGGGCCCGCGTCGACGTGGTCGACGGTCACGCCGGGGCACAGTGCGACGCGCCGCGGAAGGCTCGGGTCGTCGCGGCGCGTGTGGACGACGACCTCGGCGCCACGGCGCGCCAGCCCGCAGGCCAGCGCGGCGACGTGGACGTTCTGCCCGCCGGCGTCGACGCCGCCGAGCATGGCGAGCGGGCTAGCGTGCTCCGAGACCAGCGCGATGCGCATCGGCGGTCACCTCCCGCAGCAGCTCGTCCCAGTCGGTCAGGAAGCGCTCCAGCCCGAAGCGCTCGAGGGCGTGGGCGCGGGCGGCGGCGCCGGCGGCCCGCGCGGCATCGGGATCGGCCAGGAGCGCTCGCGCCGCGTCCACCAGGACGTCGACCCGCGCCGAGACGACCCCGGCGCCGGGCGGCACGGCGTCGGGCGCCTCGGTCGTCCCGAGCACGACGACGGGCATGCCCAAGTGCATGGCCTCGATGAGCGACAGCCCGAGCGAGGTCCAGCGGATCGGATGGACGTAGCAGCGGCGGCGCGCGAGCTCGTCGTGCAGCCGCTCCTGCGGCAGGTCCTCGACGCCGCCCAGCGCGGCGGCGTCCATCCCGAACAGGTCGAGCGGCACACCGCCGCCGGAGAACTGCGGCAGGAGGTCGGTGCCGGTCACGCGCCCCCGCCGCCGGGCTTCGTTGATGACCACCGCCGCCCGGTCGAGCTCGCCGGTGTAGCGCAGCCCCGGGTCCACGACGCCGTGCTCGACCACGCGGGTCGGCGTGGCGCCGCAGTCCCAGAAGAGCTCGTTGAAGTTCGTGACGTGGGCGACCACGAGGTCGTCGCGATCGGCCGCCGGGTGGCGCATGTCTGCGATGCGTCCCTGCGGCGCGTTGTGCTCGACGTAGACCGCGGCCAGGTCGCGGCCCGGCCGCTGCCCGGTCCAGGCCTCGCAGAGGCCGTGCAGCTCGTGCGGTCGCTGCAGCACGACGAGGTCGAGCTCCTCGTCGCGCAGCTCCTCGGGGCTTCGCTCGACGACGCTGCCGGGCCAGTCCCACGTCTGCGCGCGCCCGCGGCCGTTGGGCCCCCGCCCGTCGACGACCGGCACGACGTACTCGTGGTCGCCCTGGACGAACGCAGTGGTCCAGGAACCGTGGACGTGCCACAGCAGGATCCTCATGCGGCCACCGCCCGCGGCGCGGGGGCGAGCCGCTCGACCGCCTCCAGGACGGCGTCGACCGCGACGCCGCCGAGGCAGGGATGGCCGGGCACGGGGCACTCGCGCGCCCGGCAGCCGGCGCACGGAACGGCGATGTGGAGGATCTGCCGGGGCACGCCCCACGGGCGCCAGCGCGCCGCCGGCACGGTGGGGGCGAAGAGCGAGACGACCGGCGTGCCGACCGCCGCCGCCACGTGGGCGGGACCCGTGTTGCCGACCACGATCGCGTCGGCGCCGCCCAGCACGCCGGCCAGCTCCGCGAGCGTCGTGGCGCCGCCGAGGTCATACGCGCCCGGCGCGGCCACCGCGGCGGTCAGCTCACCTTCGTCGGGCGCGCCGGTGACCACGACGTCGCGGCCGGCGGCCAGCAGCCGCTGCACGAGCTCGGCGTTGCGCTCCGGGGCCCAGGCGCGGGCGGGGACCGAGGCGCCCGGATGGACCACGACGTAGCGCTCGGGGAGCCCGGGCGGCGCCGGCCCGGCGCGCATGCGCAAGCGGCCGTCGTCGCCGGGCGGGAGCGCGAAGCCGAGGCTCGCGGCGACGCGGAGCCCGCGCTGGACCTCGTGCACGTCGCCGGGGTCGGGCACGCGCTCGTCCAGCAGCGTGCCCGGGAAGTCCTCGCTGATCGCCGCGATGCGCGCCACGCCGGCCTGGCGCAGCAGCAGGGCGAGCGGCAGCGCGCTCTGGTGGAAGGACGTGAGGATGACCGCCACCTGCACGCGCCGGGCAGCGATCGCGTCGACGTAGCGCTCGAGCGACGCGCGGGACACCGGCCCCGCCGCGGGGTCGATCCACTCGGCGCGGCGGACCAGGACGTCGTCGACGCCGGGCAGCAGCGCGGCGGCCTGGGCGCCCCGCGGCCCGCAGAGCAGCGTGACCTCTCCTGCGCCTGCCGCCACCGCGCGGATCGCCGGGCCGGCGAGTAGGACGTCGCCGTCGTTGTCGAGCCGGGCGACGAGCGCGCGCGTCATGCGACCGCCTCCAGCGGGAGGTCGCGATCGGTCCCCGGCCCGACGGGGCGCAGGACCGGGGCGGGCTCCGGCCGCGACGCGGCGCGCAGGAGCAGGTCGACGGCGGCCGCGAAGGTCGCCGCGCGTTCGGGGGCCGCCGCGACGTCGTCGGCGCGGGTCGCCGCGGTGGGGACGAGGACGCCGCGCATGCCGGCGGCGCGGGCGGCGGCCATGTCGGCGCCGATGTCGCCGATCACCGCGCAGCGCAGCGGGTCGACGCCCAACGCCACGGCGGCGTCGAGGAGCATCCCGGGCGCGGGCTTGCGGCACGCGCATCCGTCGCCCGGCCCGTGCGGGCACCAGCGGGCGTCATCGAAGGGGCCGAGCCGGTCGATCACGCGATCGGTCACGGCCTGCACCTGGCCGGCGGTGAGCCGGCCGCCGGCGATCCCGCTCTGGTTCGAGACGATCGCGAGCTTGATCCCGCAGGCCCGCAGCCGGTCCAGCGCATGGCGCACGCCGGCCATCGGCAGCACCAGCTCGGGGTCGCCGTTGTAGGGGACGTCGTGGATGAGCGTGCCGTCGCGGTCGAGCAGGACGGCGAGCGGCGCCGCGGGCACGGGGCCCCCGTCCTCGCGCAGCAGCCGCCGCGCGCGGAGCACGCCGCCGGCCCGGTGGGCGACCGCGGCGCCCGGCAGCACGGCGGACGTGAGCACCATGGTCGACAGCTCGCCGGGCGTCCGCGGACCTGGGGCGATGCGCGCCCACGCCAGCTCGGCGGTGCCCGCGAGCCAGGCCGCGGCGCCGGCGGCGGCGGTCCGGCGGGCTCCCGCGGCGGCGGCGGCGACCGCCAGCGCACCGGCCGCCGTCGTCGCGACATGCCGCGCCAGGCGCCCGGGCGGGGCGCCCGCCCGCGCCCGCCAGCCGCGGCCGTGCAGCGCCGTCATGAGCGCGTCGTCGGCGTTGCCGGCCTGCTTGCGCAGCGACACCCAGCGATCGGCGGGCCCGACCGGATGCAGGACGCCGCGATGGCCGGCGACGATCTTCAGGCCGCGCGCCGCGAGGCGCAGACCGAGGTCGCTGTCCTCCCGGTAGGCGCGCGGGAAACGCTCGTCGAAGCCGCCGACCGCTTCGAGCGCCGCTCGGCGGTAGGCGAGGTCGGCCGTGGCCCACCGTGCGTGCTCGAGCCCGGCGACGTTGCGCTGCCAGTCGGTGGGCGCGACGTCGCGGCGCAGCGGCACGCGAATGCCGCCCTGCGACCCGGCCACGGTCGGCCCGAGGCCGGTGAGGTCGTGTGCCAGGTCCTGCCGCCACCCCGGCGGCGGCAGGACGTCGTCGTCGAGGAACGCGATCCAGGGCGCGCTCGCCGCCCGCAGCCCCTGGTTGCGGGCGCCCGCCGGCCCGCGCCCGCCGGTGGCGATGACCGATGTGCGGCCGGCGAGCGTGGCCGGCACGACGGGGTCCAGCGGCGCGCCGCCCGGCGGCCGGTCGTCGGCGAGCAGCACCTGCTCGGGCAGCGGCCCGTCCGCGGCGCCCAAGGCCGATAGGAGGATGTCGAGCGTCGGGCGGCCGGTCGTCGGGATGACGACGTCGTAGCGCGGGGCGCCGGTCACGCCACGTGCTCCATCGCCCGCTCGCCCCGCAGCGCGCGGTCGCGGCGGACCACGAACGGGCCGATCGCCAGCAGATCGACGGGTGCCGAGCCGAAGCACTCCAGCGCGTCGCGCGGATCATCGACCATCGGGCGCCCCGCCGTGTTCAGCGAGGTGTTGACGACCACCGGCACGCCGGTCAGCACCTGGAAGGCCGACAACATCCGGGCCACCAGCGGCTCCTCGACGGGATCGACGGTCTGCACGCGCGCGGTGCCGTCCACGTGCACGACGGCCGGGATGCGCGTCTTCCAGCACCGATCGACGTCGTGGACGAAGAGCATGTGCGGCGACGGGTGGCGGCCGCGGAAGATCTCCTGGGCGTGCTCCTCGAGCACCATCGGGGCGACGGGCCGGAACTGCTCACGGCCCTTGACGTCGTTGAGCCGGTCGAGGTTGGCGGTCCGGCGCGGGTCGGCCAGCAGGCTGCGGTGCCCGAGCGCCCGGGGGCCGAACTCCGAGCGGCCCTGGAACCAGGCGACGATCCCGTCGGAGGCGAGCGCTTCCGCCACCTCGACCGCGACGTCGTCGGGGCGCTCGAACTCGACGCCGGCGCGGTCCAGCCAGGCGGCCAGCGCGTCGTCGTCCCAGGCGCGCCCGAGCGCCGCCGTGCCCATCGGGGCGACGGTGTCCCCGGCGTCGGCGGCGACCTGGAGAGCGGCGCCGAGCGCCGTGCCGGAGTCGCCGGCGGCGGGCTGCACCCAGACCTCGGTGAACGGGCCCTCGCGCAGGAGCCGCGCGTTGGCCACGCAGTTGAGCGCGACGCCGCCCGCCATGGTGAGTCGCGACTCACCGGTCTGCGCGTGAAGCCAGCGGGCGAGGCCGAGCAGCACGTCCTCGACGACCCGCTGCACCGAGGCCGCCAAATCGGCGTGGCCGGCGGTCCAGTCGTCGCCGCCGGCGGCCAGCGCGGGCGCCAGCGCCGCCCAGTCGACGGCGTGGGTGACGAACCCGCCGTCCCCGGTGGCGTGGACCTGCTCGGAGAGCGGCCCGGCGAAGCGCGGCGTCCCGTAGGACGCCATGGCCATCACCTTGTACTCGTCCGACGAGCGCCGGAAGCCGAGGTGGGCGGTGAGCTCCTCGTAGAGCAGCCCGAGCGAGTGGGGCAGCGACTGGACGGCGAGCGTCT
>JAWVGD010000567.1:0-3265 GCA_033855515.1 Baekduia sp. | reverse complement strand
CCCGGCGGTGTCGTAGGGCAGGATGAAGGCGCTGATGCCACCGCGGCGGCCGTCGCTCTTGGGGACCTTGGCCATCACGACGACGACGTCGGCGATCGCGCCGTTGGTCGCCCACAGCTTGCGGCCGTTGAGCCGGTAGCCCGTGCCGTCCTCGGTCGGGGTGGCCGTCGTGCCGACGCGCGCGGGGTCCGAGCCGACATCGGGCTCGGTCAGCAGGAACGCCGAGATGTGGTCGGTCGAGACCTTGGGCAGCCACTCCTGCTTCTGCTCCTCGGAGCCGAAGTGCAGCAGCGGCTCGGCGACGCCGATCGACTGGTGGGCGCTCAGCAGCGCGCCGAGCGCGGAGTGGCAGGAGCCCGCGAGCGTCAGCGCGCGGTTGTAGTACACCTGCGACAGGCCGAGGCCGCCGTACTGCTCGGGGACCTTCATGCCCAGCGCGCCGAGCTCCTTGAACCCGTCGATCACGGCCTCGGGGATCTTCGCGTCGCGCTCGATCTGCAGCGGGTCGACGTGCTCGGTGAGGAAGGTCCGCAAGTCCTTCAGGAACGCCTCGCCCTTCTGGACGGCGGCGGGATCGAGCTTGGGCTGGGGATGGATCAGGTCCAGGTTGAGCTTTCCGAGGAACAGGTCCTTGCCGAAGCTCGGCAGCTTCCATTCGCCCTCGCGGGCGGCCTCGGCAACCTGGCGTGCTTCGCGTTCGGTGACGTCGGTGGCCATGGGGGCGGATCTACCCACGATGGTCCGCAGATGAACGGGTGCGGACGGGGCCGGCGCGGAGACCTGGACCCGCCCGTCCGCCGTCCGCACGCCCGCCCGCCGTCGGTCAGGACGCGGCGGCGACGCCCGCGGTGACGACGGCGCCCGGCTGCACCACGCGGGCGACGACCCCGAGGGCGGCCGCCTCGCGCAGGAACGCGCCGGACGGGTCGTCGGCCTGGACGTAGATCGGCGGGTTCTCGATCGTGTCGTAGTGGATGGGGATCGCCACGCCGGCCTGGAGGATCGCCGCGGCGGCGGCCGCCTCGGCCGGGTTCATGACCGCGTTGCGCGTCGAGGCCGGCTGGCGGTGGGGGAGGCTGACGCGAGGGCCGTTGACGGGCAGGAAGGCGTAGTCGATGTCGCCGGTGCGCATGCGGGCCCTCCACCACGCGCCGTGAAACAGCGTGTCGCCGGCGTGCAGGATCCGGGTCCCCTCGGCCTCCACGATCCACGAGACCTGTGGGTCGCCGAAGCCGTCGACCGCAGGGATCGCGGTGGCGCGAAACGGCCCGGCCTCGACCGTCTCCCACGGCGCGACGACGCGCTGGTCGATGCCCAGCGCGGCGAGCTGCTCCTCCACCGGTGCGACCGCGGCGGTCTCCAAGAACGTGCCGTCGGCGGCGGCCGGGCGCAGCAGGATGCCGTCGGGGGCCAGCGCCGCGGCGATCGCCGCCGGGTCGGCGTGGTCCTGGTGCAGGTGCGTCACGAGCGCCAGCATCGCGGTCCCGGTGCGCGCCGGACCGGGCAGCGCCGTGTGCGGCTCGCCCATGAACCGGGCCATGTCGCCGGTGTTCTGCAGGAGGTCGATGACGGCGGTGGTGCCGGCTGCGTCGAGTTCGAGGCCGGCCCAGCCGAGGCGGGTGATCTTCATGGAGCAGACTTATAGCGATCGACCGGTCGCTATGTCAATAGCGACCGACCGATCGCTAAGCTGGGGCCCACGATGCCCCGCCGCTCCGTCGCCGACACCGCCCGCACGCGCACCGCGATCCTCGAGCGCTCCGTGGCGGTGGCCTCGGTCGAGGGGCTCGACGGCCTGACGATCGGCAACCTGGCGACCGACCTGCAGATGAGCAAGGCGGGCGTGCTGGGGCACTTCGGGACCAAGGAGGAGCTGCAGCTGGCCGCGCTAAACGCCGCGCTGGAGATCTTCCGGCGGGAGGTGTGGGAGCCGGCGGCGGCGGTCGCCCCCGGCCGCGCCCGGCTGCTGGCCATCGGTGACGCGTGGCTGTCCTACCTGGCGCGCGACGTGTTCCCGGGCGGCTGCTTCGTCACGGCGGCGTCGACGGAGTTCGACGACCGGCCCGGCCGGGTCCGCGAGGCGATCGCCGCGGCGCAGGGGCACTGGCTCCGCGTGCTGGCCGCCGACGCCCGCGCCGCGGTCCGGATGGGCGAGCTGCCGCGGGGCACCGACCCCGACGACGTCGCGTTCGGGCTCAACGCGATCGCGATGGGCGTCAACCAGGCGCGGCATCTGCTCGGCGATGACGACGCGCCGGCCCGTGGGTGGCGGGCGATGCGCACGCTGCTGGGCGCGCCACGGGCGCGGCGCCGCCTGCGCGCGAGCTGAGCGCTCAGGGCGCCCAGAACGACGACGGCCGGCAGCTGGAGCTGCCGGCCGTGGCCGAAGAAGCGGTCGTGCTCGCGCCGGTCAGACGGTGCGGACGTTGACGGCCTTGGGGCCCTTGGCCCCTGCCTCCGTGTCGTACTCCACGCGCGCGCCCTCGGCGAGCGAGCGGAAGCCGTCGGAGACGATGTCACCGTGGTGGACGAAGAGATCCTTCCCCGACTCGTCGGGTGTGATGAACCCGAAGCCCTTCTCGTCGCTGAACCACTTCACAACGCCCTGCGCCATTGGTCTGCTCCCCACTACTGCTAGTACTTGACGCGCGCACCGTAGCAGCCTCACCGGGGCTGCGGGGAAATATCCCCGAGCCCGGTGGGAAACCCCCTCAGGCGGCCAGCAGCCGCTCGGCCACGCGATCGGTCGCGTCGCCGTGCCCGCCGACGAGCCGGCGGGTCAGCTGCGCGCGCCGGAAGTACAGCGGCGCGTCGTGCTCCCACGTGGCGCCGATGCCGCCGTGGACGTTGATGACCGAGCGCGCAGCGACGTCGAGCGCGGCGCCCGCCGCCGACCGGGCGGCGCTGGCCGCGAGCGGGAACTCGTCGGGCCCGTCGGCGCGCGCCCAGCCCGCGTAGTACAGCAGTGAGCGCGCGTTCTCCATGCGCCGCAGGACCTCGGTCAGCTCGTGCTTGATCGACTGGTACGAGCCGATCGCGCGGCCGAACGTGAACCGCTCCTTGGCGTACTGGACGCTGAGCTCCAGCGTGGTCTGCACGGTCCCGACCGCCTCGGCGGCGATGAGGGCCTGAGCGACGTACCACGCATCGGCCGCCGCAGCCTTCGTCGCGGCGACGGGGTCGAGTGCCGATGTGGCCGCATCGGCAGCGACATCGGGGTCGACGGCCAGCCGCACGCCGGGCGCGTCCTGCAGCGTCACGTGCG
>JAWVGD010000566.1:0-8600 GCA_033855515.1 Baekduia sp. | reverse complement strand
CCCATCTGCGCCGCCCAGCCGACCACGGCGATCTCCGTCGGGCAGACCTCGTCGGCGAAGCGGCCCGACGGGAACGCGATCCGCGCGGTCTCCACGTAGTCGGGCGCGCCGCGCGGGACGCGCTTCTGGAAGAACGCGTCGCCGCCGCCCTGCTCGCGCGTCGAGACGACGATGTCCGGGTGCACGCCCTTCGGCCACCGCTCCAGCGTCGTGGGGCGGCGCCGGAGCGCACGCAGGATCCCGTCGTCGACCGCGAGGTAGTAGCGGACGACATCGAGCTTGGTGACCTCACCCGTCCGCTCGGTGGCGGGGAAGATGACGCGATCGGGGTTGGAGACCCGGAGGTCGCGGCCCCCGGCGTCGATGGTCACGGCCTCGGAGGCGCCCATGGCGCAAGTTCTATGGCACGGGGCACGCGAGGGGAAGGCGGCGCTGGAAGGCGTGCGCCGGAACGGGCATCGCCGACCTGCTCATGCGGTGATGTCCCGTCGGGAGAAGACGGTAGCGGTGAGGGCGGCGAAGACGACGACGTAGGCCGCGGCCCCCAGGGCGGCGCGCGTCGCGCTGACCCCGCCGGTGCCACCCTCCCCGACGGCTTCGAGCAGCAGTCCCGGAAAGAAGCGTCGAGCGGGGCTCCACGCGTCGTTGACGAGATGCTCGAGCGGGCCCGCCCAAGCGACGGCGACCGCCAGCGCGGGCGCGACCGAGCGCACCAGGACGGCCACCGTCATGCCGAACACGGCATAGCCGGTCACCCAGAGCATCACCATCATGTAGTCGCCGAGCGCATCGCCCAGCGCGTCGGCGCTGGTCCACCGCGCCGTGCTCACGTCGAACCCAGAGGCCTCGACCTGCGCAGCCAGCCACATCGCGACCTCCAAGGCGGCGAGCACGAGGGCCGCGAACGCGAGCAGACCGGCGAGCTTGCCGGCGAGCAGCCCGACCCGACGGGGCTGGCGCAGCAGCATGGTGCGGTAGGTGCCGCGCGAGTACTCGAGCGAGAACAGCCCGACGAAGACGATGAACGTCAACGTCCCGCCGAACGCGGCGGCGAAGCGGAAGATCTCGGTGCCGCCACCGCTCCCGGACAGGCTCTCGAGCGTCGGCGCGAAGCTGCCGGGCGCCGACTCGCGAGCGGGTTTGGCCGCCGAGAGCACGATCGCCGCGCCGCCGGCAGCGAACACGAGCACGAGGACGGCACTCGCGAGCAGGAGGCGGCGCTGGGTGAGGCGCTCCCACTCGGCCTGGAACGCGGCGATCATGCGGTCTCCTTCAGTCGGTCGAGGTAGGTGGACTCGAGCGTCGGCCGCTCGATGTGCACGTCGACGAGCTCGATCCCCGCGAGGAGCGCGGCGCGATTGAGCGCGGCCGCCGCCGCGCGCGGGTCGCCGCCGTCGAGGTGGACCACGAGCCGGTCGTCCTCGCGCTCGAACCCCAGCTGCCGGCCCGCGACGACGTCCCCGAGCGCGACGAGCTCGTCGTGGCGCAGCGGTGCGAGCGTGACCCGCGTGCCGGCGCGGCTGACGAAGCCGGCGGAGGGGCCCGTGTACATCGCGCGCCCACCGTCGATGACGATCAGCCAGTCGCAGACGTGCTCGAGCTCGGACAGGATGTGGGAGGAGATCAGGACGGTCCGGTCCTGGCCGGCGATCGTCTCGATGAGCCGGCGCATCTCGCGAATCCCCGCGGGATCGAGCCCGTTGGTCGGCTCGTCGAGGATCACGAGCTCCGGGTCGCCGAGCAGTGCGGCCGCGATGCCGAGCCGCTGCTTCATCCCGAGCGAGTAGCGGCCGAACCGGTCGCCGGCCCGGTCGGCGAGGCCGACGAGCGCCAGCACGTCGGGGATGCGGGCCCGGTCGTGCCGGCCGAGCCGGGCGAGCACCCGGAGGTTCTGGGTGCCGGTCAGGCCCGGCCACAAGGCGGGACTCTCCAGCAGTGCGCCGACGTGGTGCATGTAGCGCTCCGGGGACCCGATCGACTCGCCGAGGACCACACCCTCTCCGGCCGTCGGCCGGACGAGCCCGAGGAGCATCGCCATCGTCGTGGTCTTGCCGGCGCCGTTGGGGCCGATGAAGCCGGCGACCGAGCCGCGGGGGATCTCGGCGCTCACCGCGTCGACCGCCGCTCGATCGCCGTAGCGCTTGGTGAGGCCGTGCAGTTCGATTGCCGGGGCAGAGCTCATGCCTCCAGCGTGGCGACGGGCGACCGCGTTGTCGTCCGTCGCCCGACGACACTTGCCGCTGCGCGCCGCGACGTACGGGCGGCGCCGGCGCCGGCGCGCCTACGCCGGCGGGCGGATCAGGCCGGACTGGTAGGCGAGGACGACGAGCTGCGCCCGATCGCGTGCGCCGACCTTGATCATCGCGCGGCTGACGTGCGTCCGGGCGGTCGCCGGGCTCATCACGAGCTCATCGGCGATCTCATGGTTGTTGAGGCCGAGCGCGACGAGCGAGACGACCTCGCGCTCGCGGTCGGTCAACTCGTCGAGCGCCGCGCTGTCGAGCGGTCCCGGCCGGGGCGAGCGGCTGACGAACTCGGAGATGAGCCGCCGGGTGACGCTGGGCGACAGCAGCGCCTCGCCCGCGGCGACCTGCCGCACCGCCCGGACCAGCTCGGCCGGCTCGGTGTGCTTGACGAGGAAGCCGCTCGCGCCGGAGCGCAGCGCCTCGAAGACGTACTCGTCCAGCTCGAAGGTCGTGACGATCAGGACGCGCACGTGACGAAGGCCGGGGTCGTCGATGATGCGGCGCGTCGCGTCGAGCCCGTCGCCGTCGGGCATCCTGATGTCCATCAGGATGATGTCCGGCTCGGTCTGCCGCACGAGGACCTCCGCCGTGCGGCCGTCGCTCGCCTCGCCGACGACCTCGATGTCCTCCTCGGCGGAGAGGATCATCGCGAAGCCGGCGCGCACGAGCGGCTGGTCGTCGGCCAGCGCGACGCGGATCACCGCTCGGCGTCCCACGTCGCCTGCACCTGATAGCCGCCGTGCGGAAGGCGGCCGGCGACCAGGCGGCCGCCGCTGGCCTCCGCCCGTTCGCGCATGCCGTGCAGGCCGACGCCAGGCCGTCGCGCACCCGACCCGTTCGTGGACGCGGCGACCGGGAGGCCGTCGTCGACGACGGTCACCGAGAGCTGGCCGCCGGCGCCGGCCACGATCTCGATCGCCGCCTCCTGGGCCCCCGCATGACGCAGGATGTTCGTCATCGACTCCTGGACGATGCGGTAGGCGGCGGTGCCGATCTGCGCCGGGACGCGATCGAGCGGGCCACTGGACGCCACCGAGACGCTGAGGCCGTCGTCATGGATCTCGTCGACCAGACCGGGCACCTGCGCCAGGCCCGGAGCCGGCGCACGCGCTGCGGGAGCCGTCGGCTCGCGCAGGACCGACAGCATCGCCGACAGCTCTTCGAGGACGTCGCGGCTGGTGCGGCGGATGCTCGACAGCGCGTCCTTTGCAGCCTCCGGCCGCCGGTCGACGACGTGGGCGGCCGCCCCGGCCTGCACGTTGATGACCGTCATGGCGTGCGCGACGCTGTCGTGCAGGTCTCGCGCGATGCTCAACCGGTCCTCGGCGATCCGCCGCCGGAGCTCCTCCTCCCGCGTGCGCTCGAGCTCGCGGGCACGGTCGTGCAGCGCGGCGAGCTGCTCGTTGCGCCTGCGCACGACATCGCCGATGAGGACCGCGACCCCGCACCAGCCGACGAAGAACACCGACAGCGTCACGCCGGAGCCCGCGACCAGGCCGGCGATCGCCAGGACCGCGCACAGGACGCCGGCGGCGATCGCCGAGCTGCGCCGGTCACTGCCCAGGCTGACGCCCAACAGTGCGATCAGCGGCGTGAGGAGGATGGGCCCGTACGGCTGGTCGCCGGCGACGTACAGCCCGACGGCCGCGACGCTGACGCCGAGGACCGCGCGCGGGTAGCGCCGCAGCGCGCCGAGCGCGAGCCCCGCGACGACCGCCAACCCATACCCCGAGCCGGTGACCCCCGGGCCGCCACCATGAGCGCCGACCCGCGTGCTGACGCCGACCAGCAGCAGCGCCGCCAGCAGCGCCGCGCCGATCTCGACGCCGGCCGCGCGCGGGACCCGGCGAGCGGCGGGCAGCGAGCAGGAACGCATCGCTGCAGGCTAGACCGCACCCAGGTCCCGCGCGACGTGCAGAGGACGTAGCGTGGGCGTACGTCCCTGCACGTAGGTCGCGCGGCGATGAGCCCTCCGCGTGACGCCCCTACTTCTTCTTCACCTTCGGCAGCGTCAGCCGCGTCGACTTCGCGATCGTCCGCTGCGCACCCGTCGTGTTGCTGAGCGCGTAGGTCGCCGTCACCGTGAACCGCGTGTGGTTGCGCAGTGCCTTGAGCGCCGTCGGCGTCAGGGACACCCGCACGGTCTCCCGCTTGCCGGCGCCCAGTGAGAACGACACCCTGCCGAAGGTCACCGCGGTCTTCTTGCCTGCGACCTTGCCCTTCAGCGTCACGCTGCCGCTCACCGTCACCTTGCTGGTGTTGCGCAGCGTGAGCTTCGCGAAGCCCGACGCCACCGAGCCGGTCGCAGGCGCCGAGAACGAGACGGCGATCGGCGTCGGCCCCACGGTCACGACGGTGGCCGGGGGCGCAGGGGCCGGCGCGGACGGCACCGGCTTCTCCACCGTGATGGTCTGCGGCTCGGCGCCCGCCTGGTAGGTCAGGGCCGGCGCCGTCGTCGGCTCCTGGTGGCCCTTGCCGTCCGCGCCGGCGAGGTGCTCGAAGGCGTAGGCCATGCCGACGAGCTTCGGGTCGTCCCACGCCCGGCCGAGCAGCTGCAGGTTGATCGGCTGCCCGTGGTCGTTGAAGCCCGCCGGGAAGATGACCGTCGGGCTCCCGAAGGTCGCGCTCGGCGTGTCGCTGCGGCCGAAGCTCGACTTGCCGCCACCGCCGTCGTTGAGGCTGATGTCGCTCAGCAGCCCCGGGTAGACGATGGCGTCGACGCCCTTGTGGTCCGCACCGGCGTTGTCCATCCACGCCGCCAGCGCCTGCTGCTTGTTGACGCGGTAGGCGCGCTGGGCGGTCACCTGGTCGGCCGTCAGCCGCGGCGGCGGTGACGTGCAGGCGGCGACTGTCGGGTCGAAGCGCACGTAGGCGACCTTCTTCTGCGAGCACGCCACATCGACCGCGGTGTGGATGGGGAAGCCCTGAGCGGAGAGCTCGGGGTGCTTGTCGATGTACTGGTCCCAGCCCTCGTAGTTGAGCTGGTTGGTCGCGGGCGGCGCCGGGTCGGCCGGAGCCGTCGGCGCGTCGGTCCCGCCGACCGTGGTGCCCATCGGGACGATCGTCGCGCCCGCCTTCTGGAGGTACGTGACCGCCGCCTTCTCGGCGTCGGTCGTGCCCGTCGTGCCGAACGGGTCGACGAACTTCGACGGGATGTAGCCGATGCGCTTGCCCTGCAGGGCGTTGACGTCGAGCGTGTCGCGCCAGTCGCTGGGCAGGTGCGAGTCGGCGGGCGCCGTGGTCGGGTCGGCCGAATCGGTGCCCGCGACGACATCGAGGATGTCGGCGAGGTCAGGCACCGAGCGCGCGATGGCGCCGCCGAAGTCCGTCAGGAAGCCCAGCGGCATGATGCCCGAGCCGCTCTCCAGCCCGTCGGTGCCGCGCAGCGACACGAGGCTCGCCCCGCTGGCCGGGCCGTAGAGCGAGTCGCCGGTCTGCGAGCCCAGCGTCGCGGCGGCGAAGCTCAGGGCCGTCGCCGTCGCCGAGCCGCCACTGGAGGCGATCGCCGACTTGGAGGGGTTGAAGGCGTTCCAGACCTGGCCCCAGGGATCGTTGGAGTAGCTGCCGCTGGTGGCGTACTCCTCCAGCGCGGCCTTGCCGATGATCACCGCGCCGGCCGCGCGGAGCTTGCCGACCTGGTAGGCGTCCTTGGCGGGCTGGAACCCCTCGAACGTCAGGCTGCCGTTGGTCGTCGGCATGTCCTTGGTGTCGTAGAGGTTCTTGACGCCGATCGGGATGCCGAGCACGCGGCTGGTCTTCCCGGCCGCGCGGGCCTCGTCGGCCGCCTTGGCCTGGGCCATGGCGTCCTTGGCCACGTACTCGAACGCGTTGAAGCCGAACTGGCCCTGGTCGTAGACCGCGATGCGGTCCAGGTAGGCGCGGGTGATCTGCTGGGAGGTCGTCACGCCGGAGGCCATGTCGGCCAGCTCCTGGTCGATCGTCTTGCCGACGACGTCATACGGGGAGCTCGTCACCGCCGGACGCGCCTCGGGCACCGGGATCTGCCCGACGGTGCCGACGCCGGCGCAGTTGGCGTAGTTGAAGCCCGGGATCGTCATCGACGCGACGTCGAAGTTGTCGATCGAGCAGAGCTGCGCCGTCGTCAGGCCGGTGAGGTCGGGCGTGGTCGCCAGCGTCGAGGCAGTGCTCTCCACGCTGCTGCGTGCGGCCGCCGAGGTCGTCGAGGTCACCCGCGCGCCGAGCACGACGTAGTGCAGGACCGAGCGCGACTTGCCGGCCGGGATCGTGATCGTGTTGACGTAGGCCTGGAAGTTGCCCTCGTGGCCGGAGGTGGCCGTCGGGTTGGCGAACGTGTCGTACAGCCAGTTGCCCGAGAAGGTCATCGCGCCGGCAAACGGGCTTGACCCCGCGGCGGGAGTCCCGATGACCGTCGCCTGCGGGCCGCCGACGAGCGTCGTCGCCGGATCGGTCGCAGGCGGGCCCGCCGACGCCTGGGCGAACGGCGTGGCCACCTCGGCCCACGCGTCATCGGCGCCGATCGTCGTGTCGCCGCTGGACGTGGCGACCAGCGAGCTGGAGTTGGGGCTGGTGCTGGGCACCGTGGGGTCGCCGTAGCCCGTCTGGCCGCCGAACGCGACCTTGATCGTGACCGGGGCGCCCGACGTGTTCGTGAAGCTGTCGAGCCACCGCGTCCAGTCCGCGGACCGGTTGACCCAGACCGACCGCTGGATCTTGATCGGCCCGAGCGCGACCGCCTGCGTGGTGTCGAAGTGGTCCAGCCCGTCGAACTTCAGGCCGAAGCCGCGCATCAGCTGGCCGTTGAAGCGCGGCGCGGGCGTCGTCCCGACCGACACCTTGATGCCGCCGAAGCCGTTGATCGTGGTGCTGTAGGCGGCCTGCTGGCCCGCGCCGACCTGCGTGGCACGGATCGACCCGGTGTCGACGCGCGGCGCGGCGGCGTCCTGGATGCCCCAGTACGTGCCGTTGGCGTCGACGGCGTAGTTGAACGCCGAGGCCGACGCGGTGAACACGCAGGCGAGGAGCAGGGCGCCGAGGAGCGCATGCCCGGCGAGACGGAGGCGCGGGCGAACGGAGGACGACAAGGAGGTTCCTTCTTGGAGAGATGCGGCGACGGACGACCGAGGACCCCGGCCCGCTGGACCCGACGCATCTCATTCGACGAGGACCGAACTCTCTACCGCCCGCCGGTCCAACCATTCGGCGCCGATCCTTCGCCCGCCGGTCCATAGGCAGCTGAGCGTCGCTGCCCAGGTGCCTGCGCTACCCGGCGCTGACGGTGACGCGGCGCGCGGCGTCGCGGAGGGTCGCGGCGCTGCGCTCGAGGGCGGCACGCTCGTCCTCGGACATGCTCGGCTCGAGCGTGCCCGCCGCGCCCGTTGCCCCGACGACGGTGGGCAGCCCGATGGTCACGCCATGGCGCTCGCGATAGATGGCCACCGGCAGGACGACGCGCTCGTCGCCGAGCACCGCCTCGGCGATCCGGGCGCAGACGACGCCGATGCCGAACTGGCTGGCGTCGTTGCCCTCGATGATCGTGATGTTCGCGAAGCGCACCTCGCGTTCGACCTGCTCACGGAGCTCCTCGACCGAGCGGCGAGGGTCGGACAGGCCGAGCGCCTCGGCCAGCGGCGTGCCCGCGACCCGCACCGACGACCACAGCAGGACCTCGGTCGTTCCGTGCTCGCCGACGACGAGGCCCTCGATCGCCGACGGGTGCACGCCGAGCTGCGCGGCGAGGTGGACGCGGAAGCGCAGCGTGTCGATCACGGTCCCCGTGCTGAGGACGCGGTCGTGCCCCGCCAGCTCGCGGGTCAGGTCCGCCAGCGGGTCGGGCGGGTCGGTGACGGCGACGAGCACCGCCTCGGGCGCCACGTCGACGATGCGCGGGACGACGTCGCGGTACACCGACGCGTTCGTCTCGAGCAGCTTCAGGCGCCCCTCCCCGTCGCTGCGGTCGGTCGCGCCTCCGTCGCGCTCGTTGACGCCGGCGCAGATCAGCACGATGTCCGCACCGGCGAGGTCGCTCCAGCCGCCGGCGGTGATCTCCGCGGTCGGCGACAGCGGCGCGCCGTAGCGCATGTCGGTGGCCACGGCGGTCGCGCGCTCGGCCACCTTGTCGACGAGCACGATCTCGCGGCACGACCCACGCAGGAGCAGCGCGAACGCGCAGGCCTGGCCGACCGCGCCCACGCCGACGACGCCGACCTTGCGTACGCCTCGCTCGCCGCCGCCGATGGACGCAGAGGTGGTCATTGCAGCACTTCTACCGGGGCGGGGCAGCGGCTTCCGACCGCGACCGCGATCACCCGATAGCGATCTCCTACCCGGCGATTGCCCGACATCTACCTCATCGGCTCGCACGGTGGTTAACTC
>JAWVGD010000565.1:0-2649 GCA_033855515.1 Baekduia sp. | reverse complement strand
AGCTCCTCCAGTTGCTCGCCGAAGGCGGGGTCGCCACGGCCCGCGAGGCGGGCGGCCACCTGCGCGGCGTGGCGCGTGGCCCGCGGGTCGACGGTCCAGATGGCCTCGAAGCGGCGATCGCGGTCGCCGGGACCACCGGGCTCGCTGACCCCGGGCCGCTCCCACGCCAGCAGGCACGCGGCGTAGCCGGGCGCGTCGATCACGACCGCCCATTCGTTGCCCAGCGCGTCGCCGGGCGCGACCGGGATCTCGGCCGGCGCGCCTTGGGGGTGGCGCAGGCCGCGGGGGAAGTCGGCGAAGACCGCGGCCGCGTCGGCGTGCAGCGCCAGACGGCGATACCGCTGCTCGACGCGGCGGTAGAAGGGCTCGCGCTGGAAGGCGGCGAAGACGACGGGCGCGGCCGCCAGCGCCAGCGCCTCGTGCTCGATGGCCTTCGACAACGCCACGAGCGTCGACTTCTTGAGCACCTGCGGGCGCGCGGCGATGTCGCTCGCGGCCACCGCCGCGTAGATCGACGGGTGGTCGGACGGGCCGCCGGCATCGCGCGCCCGCGCGATCGCGGCCGGGACCGACAGCCCCCGGTGGCGCAGGGCGACCACCTTGCGCAGCGCCTCGACATCCTCCTCGTTGTACCGGCGGTAGCCGGAGGCCGTGCGGCCGGGCGCGGGGAACCCGTAGCGCTGCTCCCACATGCGGATCGTCCCGGCGGCGATGCCGGTGCGTTCCGCGACGTCCTTGATGGCGAGGTCCGAGGTCATGAGCTTGGGCAGCATCCGCAATGATGGTTCAACGCGGCGTTGAGTGTTCCCTGCTGCCCGGACGGGGTACGTCGGTGCGACGTCGCGGAGCTCATCGCCAAACCGGCGTCCCGCGTATCCGTCACGTGGACGCTCACCAGGACCTCGCCAAGACCATCGCCCTCACCGGCGGCACCGGCTATGTCGGCGGCCAGCTGCTGCCACGCCTCCTGGAGGCCGGCCATCGCGTGCGCTGCATCGTCCGCGACCCCGATCGCGCCGATCTGCCCGAAGGCGCCGAGGTCGTCAAGGGCGACGTCATGGACGGCACCGGCCTGGACGAGGCGATGGCGGGCGCCGACGTCGCCTACTACCTCGTGCACTCGATGGGCGCGGGCAACGGGGACGGGGACTTCGCCGAGCGCGACCGCCGCGCGGCCCGGACGTTCGGCGAGGCGGTCGCCCGCGCCGGCGTCGCGCGGACCGTCTACCTCGGCGGGCTGGAGGGCGGCGGCGACGAGGCCTCCGAGCATCTGCGCAGCCGGCACGAGGTCGCCGGCGTCCTGCGTGACACCGTCGAAGCGTTGGTCTACGTGCGGGCCGCGATGATCGTCGGCGACCGCAGCGTGTCGTTCCAGATGCTGCGCGGCCTGGTCGAGCGCCTGCCCGTGATGATCACCCCGAAGTGGCTGGAGACCCGCAGCCAGCCCATCTCGATCCGCGACGTCGTCGACACGCTCGCGGCGCTGGCCGATCGCGACGACGCGCCCCAGGAGGTCCAGCTCGGCGGCGCTGACGTCCTGACCTACCGCGAGATGCTCGCCCACGTCGCCGACGCGATGGACCGGCGGCGGCCGCTGCAGGTGCCGGTCCCGCTCTTCACCCCGCGGCTGTCGTCGTACTGGGTCGCGCTCGTGACGCCGGTCGGCCTCGGGCTCGTCAAGCCGCTCGTCGAGGGCCTGAGCTCCGAGACCGTCGTGCGTGAGCCGCCGCCCGACGGCCTCAACGACGAGCCGCTCGGCTTCGACGACGCGGTGCGCGCCGCGCTGGCGCCGTAATGTTGCAGCGATGATGGTGCCGCTGGCCGTCCTCGCCGCCGTGGCCCTGGTCGCGGCCGCGCTCTTCGCCGCCGCACGCCGGCTGCTCCCCGGCGCGCGCCGGATCGAGGGCGTCACGGTCCGGACGCCGACCGACGACACGAGGATCGACGCCGACGGCGCGGTCCGCTCGATCCAGGGCGCCGACATCGTCCTCCCCGAGGAGATGCTCGGCGAGCTGTGGACGACCGCGACGCTGGAGCGCCTGGCCCGCACCTACTGGGCGTACCTGAGCGCGGTCACCGGCGGGCTGATCCGCGTCTACTACACCGAGGGCGAGCGCTACGTCTGCCTGCTCGTCAAGCCGCTGAAGCTGCTGACCTTCCAGGCGCCGGAGTACGAGACCGACGCCGACCGCGGGATCGTCCGCTGGCGCATCGAGAAGGGGCTGCTGGTCGCCGCGGCCGGCCGCGGCGGCGACGGCTACCTGGAGATCGACGTGCGACGCATGGACTGCGACGTCCCCGGCCAGGCGCGCATCCACGTCGAGGTGGAGGTCGCCAACTTCTACCCGCAGATCGCGAGCCGCCTGGGGCGGTTCTTGTACACCAACACCCAGTCGCGGATCCACGTCATCGTGACCCACGGCTTCCTGCGCCGCCTCGCGCGGCTCGAGCTCGACGAGTCGGTCGCCGGCCGGTTCCGCGGCCCGGCGCCCGAGCAGACGCCCGCGCCGGAGCGCGAGCGCTCGGCGTAGCGGGGCCGAGGCGCGCGCTGTCAGCCGTAGCGGCCGCTGACCAGCGCGCGCAGCTTGGTGCGGTCGTGGCGGGCCGAGATGCGGCGCACGGTGCCGCTGCGCGAGCGCATGACCAGCG
>JAWVGD010000564.1:0-6425 GCA_033855515.1 Baekduia sp. | reverse complement strand
CCTCATTACGGTCACCGCCAGCGATCTGGTCCCTCGCCGCCGGCGGCTTGACACGCCCGCCTCGCGGGTGTCGAATTGGTGTCGCCGGGCGCCCGGGCGCGGCCCCTGCAATCACCCATAGGAGAGTCACCATGATCCTCGAAGATCGTCGCGACGTAGAGCGCGACATCGAGGAGACCCTCGGGCTCGTCCCAGAGTTCCTCAAGCGCGTGCCCGACCGCCTGCTGCCCACCGAGTGGGCGAGCTTCAAGACACTCGAGCTCGCCGATGACACGGCGATCCCGAACAAGTACAAGGAGATGATCGGGCTCGCCGTCTCGGGTGCGACACGCTGCCGCTACTGCGCGTACTTCCACACTGAAGCGGCGCGGATGTTCGGCGCCACGGAAGACGAGATCATCGAGACGGCGATGATCGCCAAGAACACCATGGGCTGGAGCACGTACCTCAACACGCTCCAGTTCGACTACGACGAGTTCGTGCGCGAATTCGACCAGGTCGTCGAGCACGCGAAGTCGGCTGCGGGGACCCCCGCCTAGCCGGCGTCCCGCGGCGGCTGGCCTCCGGTCAGCCGCGCGCGGCCGGCGTCGAAGTCCGCGAGCACCTGCTCGAGGAGCCTGAGCGCCTCCTCGGGTGCGGAGCCGGGTTGCGAACGCAGCGCGTCCAGGGCCATCCGCGCCCCCGCCACCAGCGCGCTGAGCTCGGTCATGGTCAACCTGACCGAGACGACCTCCCCGCGCAGGTGCTCGAGGTGCACGCTCCCTGGTCCTGTCGGTCAGCCCGCCCGTGCCACGGCCGGCTCCTTGGCGATGACCGTGGTCAGCGGCAGCCCGAGGTGCGCCACGCGGTGCGGCAGGTCGATGTGCAGCCAGATCGACACGCTCCGGGGGAGCGTCGAGAGGATGATCTCGTCGATGTCGCCGTCGTAGAGCGCCTCCTCGATGGCGTCCATGGGGTCGGCTCGCGGCGACACCCAGCCGTCGACCGGTCCGCCCGCCGCCTCCTCGATGAGGGGCAGCGCGAGGGCGAGCACCTGCTCGCCGGCGGTGACGTCGGGGTGCCCGGCCTCGGACGGGCGCCAGCCGGCGTGCCCTGGGTTGGGCACCACCAACCGGAAGTTCGCCGGGCCGCGAGCGGCACGCTCCCGGATCGCGTCCATGAGCGCCGGGGTCGCGGCCGTCTTGTGGGCCACTACCAGGACATTTGCGGTGTCCGAGGATGCCATGACAACTCCTTCAGGCCGGGAGCAGAAGTGTCCCACCAGGCCTTGCCCGCGTCCATTCAGGTTTGCCGGCCTTCCCCCCGATCGGGGGGAGGGCTGGACCTCGCGGCGATGCTGCGCGACGATGGCACCGTGGCCGATGCCAGCGGCAGCACATCGTCGCGTAGCCGAGACACCATTCCGGCGGTCGAACTGCTGGTCGAGGTCCTCGCCGGGCCCAGCTCCGACACCGATCCGGAGCAGTTCTATTCGAACCTCGCCGAAGCGGTGTGCCGCCTCGCCGACATGCGCCGGGCGATCATCTTCCGCTACGACGAGAGCACCCGGCGCGTGCGGGCCGCCGGCTCTTACGGCGTCGACCTCGCGGCGTTCGCGGGCAAGCACATCAGCGTCGAGGCCGCGCCGCTGGCGGCGACGGCCCTGGCCGAGGACCGGGTCATCGAGGTGCGGCCGCCGGAGGAGCACTGGGTCTCGCCGGAGTTCGAGGAGCTCGTGGGCGGGCGCCCGCTGATCTACGTGCCGATCGCCGCGGCAGGCCGCTGGCCCGGCGTCATCCTCACCGAGCCCAACCCCGGCGCAGCGCCGATCGACGACGCGCGTCGCGACCTCCTGTGGACGTTGGGCAAGACGCTCGCCCTCGCCGCGATGGCGCGGATCGCGACGTTCCACGGCGAGCGCGCGCGGCAGCTCGAGGATCGCATCGACCTCGCGCGCGACATCCACGACCGCGTCATCCAACGGCTGTTCGGGGTTTCGCTGGCGCTCACGTCACCGCTGAGCGACGAGGCCCAGGCGCGCTGCGGTGAAGAGATCCAGATTGCGCTGAGCGACCTGCGCTCAGCGCTGCAGCGACCGCTCGGCCGGCTGTCGCCCGAGACGGGGACGACGCTGGCCGCCGAGCTCGAGCGGCTCGCGGTGCAGCATGCCGAAATCGGCTTCCGCGTCGAAGGCGACGTGCCGGCGGTCCCGCCCGCCCTGGAGCCGCTGGCCCAGTCCGTGCTGACCGAGGCCGTGCGCAACGTCAGCAAGCACTCCACGGCGCAGAGCACCGTTGTGCGCGTGCGCCGCGACGAGGAGGTGTTCATGGTGGAGATCACCAACGACGGCGCGTCGGGCCGCAAGCGCATCGGACCGCCCGGGATGGGGCTCCGGCTGGCGGCGCTGGAAGCGGTCCATGTCGGGGGCGTCGTCGAGTTCGGCGCCCGGCCCGAGGGCCACTGGCAGGTCCGGCTCGCCGTCCCGGTGGAGCCGGAATGAGCGCGGCGCCCGACCGAGCCCTGCGTGTGCTCGTCGTCGACGACCACGACGTCGTGCACTGGGGCTTCCGGCTCATGCTCTCCGAGCTGCCGTGGGTCGAGCGCTGCATCTCGGCGCGCACCGGCGAGGAGGCCATCGCGCTGGCCCGCCGCCACACGCCCGACGTGGCGCTCGTCGACCTGTTCGTCGGGGAGGAGTCCGGGCCTGAGATCTGCGAGCGGCTGCACCTGGCGCGCCCCGGGCTGCGGGTGCTCCTGGTCTCCGGCGCGGGAAGGATCTCCAGCGAGGCCGCGCGGGCGTGCGGCGCGATCGGCTTCGTCCCCAAGGACTGGCCCGCGGCCGACATCGCCCGGGCCGTGCGGATGGTCGGCCTCGGCATGTCGATGTTCGAGCCTGGCGCGGTCGACGGCGACGTCCCCACCGGACCGGGGCTCTCGACCCGCGAGCAGCAGGTCCTCGAGCTGGTGGCCACCGGGGCGACCAACGGCGAGATCGCCATCACCCTCCACCTCTCCCCGCACACGATCAAGGAGCACACCAGCTCCCTGTATCGCAAGCTCGAGGCGCGCAACCGGGCCGACGCGGTCCAGCGCGCGCAGCGGCTCGGGATCCTGGCCTAGGGGAACGCTGGCCCAGAGGGCCAGGTTCCCTGCAGGTGTTCGCCCAGGGGGCGAAACCCGCGGCGGGGTAGGGACCCACGCTCCTGAGATGGCGGGGCCCGCCCACACCGGGGGGTGCCCCTCCCCCCGCACGGGGGGTTCGTGCTCGCGGCTCCGTGATGAGGGTCACGGTGGAGAACGTGATCGCCCCCACCCCCACCGCCACGCTCTTCCCCGGCCAGGGCAGCCAGTCGCCGGACATGCGCGACGAGGTCGCCGACGTCCGCCCGGACCTGCTGCAGGCCGCGTGCGACCTCGTCGGCGACGACCCGTTCGAGCGCGTCGACGAGTCGACGCGCTTCGCCCAGCCCGCCATCTTCTGCGCCTCGCTGGCGTCGTGGTCGCGCATCGCCGACCGCGTCGAGCCGACGCGCATGGCCGGCCACTCGCTCGGCGAGCTCTCCGCCCTGGCCGCCGCCGGCGCGATCGACGACCTCGAAGCCCTCGAGCTCGTCGTCCTGCGCGGCCGGCTGATGGCCGAGTCCGGCGCCGCCAGCGGCGGCGGCACGATGCTCGCGGTCGTCGGCGGGACGCCCTCCCGCGCCGCCGCCTTGGCCGCCCGGCACGGCGTCACGGTCGCCAACGACAACGCGCCCGACCAGGTCGTGCTGTCGGGCGCCCGCGAGCTGCTCGAGGGCGCCGGCAACGACGCGCGCTCGCAGGGCCTGCGGGCCATGATGCTCCCGGTCGCCGGCGCCTTCCACTCGCCGCAGATGGCCGCCGCGGTCGAACCCTTCCGGGCGCGCCTGCGCCAGGCAGCGTTCGCGCAGCCGGTGGTCACCGTCGTCTCGTGCGCGAGCGCGCAGCCGTTCGTCGACCCCGTCAACGAGCTCGCCGACGCGCTGGTACGCCCGGTGCGCTGGCGCGAGACCATGACGGCGCTGGCGCAGACGGGCATCACGACCTTCGTCGACGCCGGACCCGGACGCGTGCTGGCCAAGCTCGCGCCGCGCTGCGTCGCCGGGGTGGCCGCCGCATCGGCCGGTTCGCTGCTGGAGCAGGTCGATGTCGTCCGTTGAGGTCCTGACCGAGCAGGTCGGCACGCCCGCCGGGCGCCGCACCGCCGGCATGGCCGGCCTGGGCTGCGCGCTGCCCGAGGGCGCCGTGCCGACCGGTGACATCGCCGCGCGCGTCGGCGTCGAGCCCGAGTGGATCATCCGTCGCACGGGCATCGCCTCGCGCCGCCGGCTCGCCCCCGGCGCCACGATCGCCGACCTCGCCGAGCGCGCCGCCCGCGCGGCGCTGGACGACGCCGGCGTCGACGGCGCCGACCTCGACGCGGTGCTCGTCGCGACCGCGTCGGCCGACCATGTGATGCCCGCCGCCGCGCCGCTCGTGGCATCGCGCCTCGGGGCGACCGCCGCGATGGCCTGGGACGTCAACCTCGCCTGCACCGGCTTCCTCGCCGCGCTGGAGCAGGCCGCCGCGCTCATCGAGAGCGGCCGTGCCGAGCATGTGCTCGTCATTGCCGCGGAGGCGCTCTCGCGCGTCACCGACCACACCGACCGCAAGACCGCCGCGCTGTTCGGCGATGGCGCGGGCGCCGCGGTCCTCAGCCCGGGCGGCCGGATGCGCCTCGGCCACTCCGTGCTGCGTGCCCAGGGCGACGACGTCGGCGCCCTCGTCGTCGCGCACGAGGACCGGCTCGTGCGCATGGACGGCCAGGTGGTCTTCCAGCGGGCGGTCGCCGCCATGGAGCGCTGCTGCCGCGACGTCCTGGCCGCCGCGGGCCTCGAGCCGGGCGACGTCGACCTCGTCGTCCCGCACCAGGCCAACGCGCGCATCACCGTGACGCTCGCCGACCGTCTCGGCGTGCCGGCCGAGCGCGTCGTGGACGCCATCGCCCATGTCGGCAACACCGGTGCCGCGTCGATCCCGCTCGCCCTCGACGAGGCCCGTCGCGACGGGCGGCTGCCCGACCGCGGCCTGCTCCTGCTCACCGCCTTCGGCGCCGGCTTCGCGTCGGGCGCCGTGCTCGTCGAGATCGGTGAGGCGGGCTGAGCGCCCGCCCCCGTCTCCGCCGCTTGATCCCAACCACCAACCACCCAACCACGAAGGAGACCACGATGCCCGCCACCACCACCGACATCGAGACCACCGTCTACGAGGCGCTCGAGACCTTCGGCGCCGACCCGAGCCAGATCAACCGCGACGCCGGCTTCGAGGAGCTCGACGTGGACTCGCTCGATCTGGCCGAGCTCGCCCAGATCATCGAGGACAAGTTCAGCGTGTCGATCACGACGGACGACATGAAGAAGATCACGACCGTGGGCGACGTCCTCGACGTCATCGCCCAGCGCGCGGCTTGATCGTGCGCGAGGTCGTCGTCACCGGACTGGGCGCCGTCACGCCGCTGGGCGTGGGCGCCCGCACGCTGCACGAGCGCTGGACGGCCGGCGTCTCCGGCCTCGAGGGCGGCGAGGGCGCATGCTCGGAGTTCGAGCCGACCGACGTCCTCTCGCGCAAGGAGGCCCGCCGCGCCGACCGTTTCACCCAGCTGGCGATCGCGGCCGCCGACGAGGCGCTGCGCGACGCCGGCTGGGGCGACGAGCTGCCCTACGACCCCGATCTCGTCGGGAGCGTCATGGGGACCGGCATCGGCGGCATCGGCACGATCGAGGACAACCACGGCGTGCTGCGCGACGACGGTGCCCGGGCGGTCTCCCCGCTGGCCGTCCCGCTGATGATGGGCAACGCCGGCGCCGCGGCGCTTTCGCTGCGCTTCGGCCTGCAGGGTCCCGTCTTCGGCGTCATGTCGGCCTGCGCGGCGGCCACGCACGCCATCGGCACCGCCGCGCGGATGATCCAGCACGGCGACGCCGACGCGGTCGTGACCGGCGGCTCGGAGGCGGCGCTGACGCCGTTGACGCGCGCGTCGTTCGCCTCGATGAGCGCGCTGTCGCCGACCGGCCAGTCCCGGCCGTTCGACGCGCGGCGCGACGGGTTCGTCCTCGCCGAGGGCGCAGGCGTCCTGGTCCTCGAGGACGGCGACCAGGCCCGCGCCCGGGCCTGCTCGCCGTCCTCGAGCACGAGCACCGCGGCGCCCTCCGACAGCACGAAGCCGTCGCGCCGCGCGTCGAACGGGCGCGACTGCCCGGTCGGCGACAGCGCGCTCATCGAGGTGAACGCGGCCCGCGTCAGCGGGGTCAGCGCCGCTTCGGCGCCGCCGGTGACGACCGCGTCGGCGTCGCCGTGCTGGATCATCCGCAGGGCCGTGCCGATGGCGTGGCCGCCGGCCGCGCAGGCCGACATCACGCCGAAGACCGGACCCCGCAGCCCGTAGCGCA
>JAWVGD010000563.1:0-3304 GCA_033855515.1 Baekduia sp. | reverse complement strand
CAGGCTGCCGGTCGTGGCCGTCGGCGACGGCGTTGCCGCAGGGGCGCTTCCGGGCATCGCCAGCAGCCCGGCGATCGCTGCCGGAAGGAGCGCCCACCGCATGAAGAGCCTTGTGGTAGGGCGGCGCTAGTAGCCGAGCGCGAACTTCGCGTCCTCGGACATGCGATCCGGCGTCCACGGAGGCGTGAACGTCATCGACGACTCGACCGACGTGACGCCGTCGAGCTCGGTGACGAACTCCTCGATCTGCTCGGAGACCTGAGGCCCGATCGGACACCCGGGCGACGTCAGGGAGAAGGTGACGGCCACCTCCCCACCGGAGACCTCGATCCCGTAGATCAGACCGAGTTCAACGAAATCGAGCCCGAGCTCGGGATCGATCACGTTGGTCAGAGCGGCTTCGACATCCTCGACGGAGGGCATAGACCTTGAGTCTAGCCTCGTATCTGGGATAGGTTCCGGCGATCGTCTCCTTCACCGAACATCCCCCGGTGATCTGTTGCACCGGAGACGAGGATCGGACCACGCAAAGCCTGCGCCGGCCCGCCCTGTCCCGGGCGCTCCACGCGGGAGGCACCGTCTTCGTCGACCTGCACGATCTGGTCTTCGCCGACCCGTCGCTCATGGTCGACCTCGCGATGGTCGCCCGGCGGATCCGCCAGGTGGACGGCAAGCTGCGCATCCGCGGCGCCCAGCCCCAGATCCAACGGCTCATCGAGCTCGTAGGTCTGCACCGGCTGCCGGGCGTGGTCGTGGATCCGGCCGTCACGCCCGTATAGGGCGCGCCGCGCGCGGGCGCGGCGCGACCGCGTAGCCTTCGGTCCCGGATGCCCATTCTGCTCCTGCTGGCGCTCTTCGTCGTCGTCCCGATCCTCGAGATCTACGTGATCATCCAGGTCGGGCAGGCGATCGGCGCGTGGTGGACCATCGCCTTGCTGATCGCCGACTCGATCGCGGGCACGCTGCTCATGAAGTCCCAGGGCCGCGCCGCGTGGCGGCGCTTCCAGCTCGCGCTCTCCGAGGGCCGCATGCCCGCGCGCGAGGTCCTCGACGGCGTGCTCGTCATCTTCGGCGGCGCGTTCCTGGTGACGCCCGGGTTCTGCAGCGACATCGTCGGCGCCCTGCTGCTGTTGCCGCCGACGCGGGCCGTGATCCGGCGCGTGCTCGTGCGGCGCTTCACCTTCAGCATGTTGCAGGACATGCCCAGCCCGGGCATGTCCCGCGGCCGGCGCCCCCCGCCAGGGCCGGGCGGGAGCGACTTCGACGTCGAGGGCACCGCGACCGAGATCGATCCCAGGAGGCTCCCTTGACCGTCACCGCCGACCTCGAGGCGCCGCGCGCGCTGGACGAGGGTCAGAGCGACGCGGTCACGGTCGCGTTCTCCGACGCCGAGGCCGACATCTGCGGCATCGCCCGGATCGGGCGCGCGAAGGCCGAGGGCCGCGTCGTCACGAGCGGCCTGGCGCTCCTGTTCGCCGGCGGTGAGCCGGTGTCCGTGCGCGCCGAGGGCGGCGTGCGCGACGGCGAGGGCACCGGCTGGGGCGAGGCCGAGGCGGCCGGCGTGTGGACCGAGGTCCTGGAGCCGCTGACCGCGTGGCGCGTGCACTTCGAGGACGAGGACGGGCAGCACGGCTTCGTGTTGGACCTCGCCGCCGTGTCGGCCGCCGCGCGCCTGGAGGCAGGGCTGCCCGCCGGCAAGCTCGGCGGCATGGAGGGCTACGACCAGCTCGTCACGGTGTCGGGCACGGTGACCGTCGGCGGTGTGGCGCAGGCGTTCTCCGGGCGCGGCCAGCGCGGCCATTCGTGGGGCGCGCCGGACTGGGACCGCCTGGCGATCGCTCGCACGCTCGGCGTGTGGCTGGAAGGCGACGTCGGCGTGACGATGACGGCCGTGCGCCCGGCCAAGGCGGCGTCGCACGCCGACGAGGCGATCCACGCCGTGATGCTCGGGCACGACGAGACCAACGCGCCGGTGGCGCAGATCGTGGCCGACCCGCGCGTGTCGACGACCTACGACTCCGACGGGCGCCAGCGCCACGCGGGTCTCGAGTTGTACGTCAACGAGGACGACCCCTACGCTCGCCGCGCCGCCGGCGAGGTGGCGTGCGGGACGACGCTCGACCTCGGCCGCCTGCGCCTGGACTGCGCGTTCTTCCGCTGGCGCATGGACGGACGCGAGGGCGTGGGGCGGTATGACGTGCTGCGGCGGGTCGACGCGGCGTAGGCCGCGACCCCTCAGTTGTCGGATCCGAGCCGGTCCCAGAGGTAGAGCTCGAGGCATTCCTGCGCGAGCTCGAGGGACCGTTCGCGCGAGAGGCGCGGGAGGACCGTCTCGAGCGCCTGCTCCTCGGTGACGCCGGCCTCGAAGGCCTCCTCGCCGCGGAAGCCGGCGGCGATCTTCAGCGCCTCGCGCCGGTTCTCGCCGAGCGTCGGGAAGACGTTCATGAGGAAGTCGCGGTTGGCGATCGGCTGGCCGACCTCCAACGAGGCGTGCCACGCGGCGAGCATCGACAGGTCGTGCTCGTCGAGGTCCCCGATGGCCTTCGCGTAGTGGGTGTCCAGCTCGCGCTCGGGAATCTCGTCGACCCAGGCACGGACGAGCTCGCCCAGCAGCTGCCGCCTGGCCTCACGGCCGACGGACTCCGCGATGACGCGGATCGCGTCGTGTGGTTCGATGAAGCAGAGGGGCACGAGAGCTCCCGGCGCTCGAGGACTGGACGCCGTGACGGTACGTGCCGGGTCGGACGGCAAACGCCCGCGATTCGGGGCTCCCGGCGATCTTCCTGCACGTTGCGGCTATTCGTTGTGCCGCTTGGGCTACCGCGGTGTTCGGGGGTCGCTCAGCTACCCACTAGGGCTGGGGCGCGAACTCGCCGCTCGTGCTGTCGGGACGCGACGGCGCAGGCACGGGCGTCGGCGCGGCGGGCGTCGAGGACGCCGTGGTGACGACCGGCAGCGGCGCCGGCTTCGATGCGGCCGCCGGCGCCTCGCTGCCGGGCGGCGCGAACTCCACCCGGCCGCTCGAGGACGCGCGCCGCGCGACCAGGCGGTGGGTGACCCGCACCCGGTGCTTCACGCGCGGTGGCGCCGCGGTCGCGCTGGTCGCGGTGCGCGGCAAGCCTGCTGTCGCCGCGGCCGGCGCCGGTGTCCTCGGCGTCGTCGCGACGCCGGCGCGATGGGCCTCCCGTGGTGCCGCGGGGCTGCGGTGGTGCAGCTGACGGGCCTCGTGCGAGACGACGAGCCCGCCGCTCGCCGTTGCCGCGGCCCCCGCCGCGAGCAGGCCGGCGAGCTTGGCGCCGCCCAG
>JAWVGD010000562.1:0-2740 GCA_033855515.1 Baekduia sp. | reverse complement strand
TGCGGGTGCACAAGGGCGCGGCGTCCCGTCGCTTCGACCACTACCAGCTCACGGTCCCGGACGTGCACGAGGCGACCATGTTCTACGCCTCGCTCGGCTTCCGCATCGCCGATTACATGACCATGGGCGAGCGTCCGGTCGGCGCCTTCCTGCACGTCAAGAACACGCCCTACGACCTCGTCCTCCTGGAGCGGGACGGCCCCGCCTTCCACCACTACGGGTACATCGTGCCGGACGTCCAGTCGAAGCTGCGTGCGTGCGACACCATGGGCGAGCTCGGCTGGGGCGAGGACGTGGAGTTCGGCCCGGGCAAGCACTCCGTCGGCCACTCCTACTACGTCTACCTGCTCGACCCGGACGGGCACCGCGTCGAGCTGCTGCTGGCACCGATCGTCTACATGGACGGCGACGACCCGCCGGTGACCTTCGACGTGCGGACCGTCAAGAGCCCTCAAGTCGCCTGGGGTCTGCCGCCACGCGCGTCATGGTTCGCGCACCGCTCGCGCTTCCTCGACTGCACGATCACCGACCCGGCGGGCGGCAGCGCCGACGGCGCGACGCTCGAGCAGTACCTCGGCCAAGACGAAGGAGAGTGACCATGGCTCGCGTTCCCTACCCCGAGCGAGACGACTACCCAGCCGCCTACCTCGACGCCTACGACCGCATGCTGCGCGAGCGCGGCGATCCCCCGCTCAACGTCTTCGCGGCGCTGGCCAACATGGCGAACCTCGTGGACCCGCTGCTGACCTTCACGGCCGAGATGCGGGAGGGCGCGGTCATCGAGGCGCGGCTGCGCGAGCTCGCGATCCTGACGGTGGCGCTCGCCACCGGAGCGACCTACGAGTTCGACCACCATTGGAACTCGGCGCTCGACGCCGGGCTGCGCCGCGAGCAGCTCGAGGACCTCGCCGGCGCCGAGACCTCGGACGCCTTCGACGACCGTGAGCGCTCCATCGTCCGCTACGCCCGCGAGGCGACCCTGTCGCTCAAGGTCTCCGACGACACCTGGGACGGCCTGCGCCGGCACTTCTCGCTGCGCGAGACGATGGATGTCGTGATGGCGGTGGCCTGGTACAACGCGGTCGCCCGCATCCTGTTGCCGCTGGAGATCGAGACGGAGGACTGGCACGAGCGCCGGTGAGCGCGGGCCGTCCATCTGTGTCTGAACCGAACCTCGCACGCCGCGCGGGAGCCTTTACGCTGGTGGCCTCATGACGTTCGTCCTGGTCGCGCTCGGCGCCGCCGTTGCCGTCAGCGTGGAGCTCCTGGAGGCCGTGGCCATCGTGCTCGCGGTCGCGGTGAGCCGCCGCTGGCGCGACGCGCTGATCGGCGCCGCCGGCGCCGTCCTGGCGTGCGCCGCGCTCGCCGCGGTGCTCGGCCCCGTCGTCCTGGCCACCGTGCCGCTGGACACCCTGCGCCTGCTCATCGGCGCGCTCCTGCTGCTCTTCGGGCTCGAATGGCTGCGCAAAGGGACGCTGCGTCTCGCCGGCCGGCGGTCCCGGGCCTCGTCGATGGCGGAGTACGAGGAGACCCGGGAGGAGTTGGAGGACGCGCCGCTGCCGCCGGAGGGCCGGCCCGACTGGGCCGGCCGCATCGTGGCCTTCAAGGGCGTGCTGCTCGAGGGCGTCGAGGTGGTGGTCATCGTGACCGCGCTCGCCGAACGCCCCAGCGGGCCGGCGCCGGCGCTCGTCGGCGCGGCCCTCGCGGCCGTCGCCGTCCTTGCCGCCGGCGCCAGGCTCCGCAAGCCGCTGTCGCGCATCCCCGAGACCGAGCTCAAATGGGGCGTCGGCGTGCTGCTGAGCGCCTTCGGCGTCTTCTTCCTCGCCGAAGGCCTGCACGTCGCCTGGCCCGGCAGCGATGCGGCGGTGCTGTACCTCGTCGCGACGTTCGCCGTCGTCAGCCAGGTGCAGTCACATCGGCTTGCCCGAACCGCGGTACGCGCATGAGCCTCCTGCGCACGCTCAAGAAGCTCATCCTCGGCGAGACGTGGACGCTGCCGGCCGGCATCGGGACGGTGGTGCTCGTCGCCGCCCTCGTCGTCCGGCCGCTCCTGGACGCCGGGACCTGGCGTGATGCCGGCGGCTTCATCCTGCTGGCCGGTGTCACCGTGGTGCTGCTGCTCAGCGTCACCAGCAGCGCCGGGCGGCGCAGCGGATAGACCTTCGCCCTGTGGCGTTCTCAGCGGCTCATCGGGGCGGCAGCGGCTCGCCGATGGTGTGCCTGCACGGGTTCATGGACACGTGGAGGACATGGGAGCTCGTGCTCCCGGCGCTGGAGCGCCGGCACGACGTGCTCGCACCGACGCTGCCCGGGCACGCCGGCGGCCCGGAGTTCGACCGCGCGGCAGGCATGGCGGGCGTCGTCGACGCCGTCGAGCGGGCGATGGACGAGGCGGGATTCGCGACCGCGCACCTTGTCGGCAACTCCGTCGGCGGCTGGACCGCGCTCCAGCTCGCCGCCCGCGGCCGCGCGTCCTCGGTCGTCGCCCTCGCGCCGGCCGGGGGCTGGGAGGCCGGCGCAGACTTCTACCCCGCGCTCGCCGACCGCCAGGCCAAGCTGCACCGCGCGACCCGCGACGGCGCGGCGACGGCCGAGGCGCTCGTCTCGACGGCGGCGGGATGCCGGGCGGTCACGTCCTCGACCACCGTGGCGTTCGAGCACATCCCGCCCGAGCTCCTCGCCCACCAGATCCGCGGCGTGGCGGCCTGCGACGCACCGGCCATGATCGACGTCGCGCTGC
>JAWVGD010000561.1:0-3776 GCA_033855515.1 Baekduia sp. | reverse complement strand
GTGGCCGCCAAGGCGGCGAACAGGCAGGCGATCGACACCAGCAGCATCCGGACGGCGACGACGCGACCACGGCTCATGCGGGCTCCTCGATCTCGGTGGGGATGCGGGCCTGCAGGCGCGTCCCGGCCCCGGGCGGGCTCTCGATGTCCAGCTCGCCGTCGACGGCCGCCAGCCGGTCCTGCAGGCCGCGCAGGCCGCTGCCGGCGGCGACGTCCACGCCGCCGACGCCGTCGTCGGTGACGGTCACGACGACATCGGCGCCGGCCCGGCGCACGGCGATCGCGACCGTCGACGCCTCGGCGTACTTGATGATGTTGGTCAGCCCCTCGGCGACCAGGAAGTAGGCGGCGGCCTCGACGGGCTCGGGGAGGCGCTCCGCGCCGTCGACAGCGACGTCGACGTCGACGGCGACCACCAGCGGCGCGCGATCGGCCAGCGCGGTGATCGCCGGCGCAAGCCCGCGGTCGGTGAGGATCGACGGGTGGATGCCGCGGGCGAGCTCGCGCAGCTCGGCCAGCGCGCTGGAGAGCCGCTCCGACAGCCCGTCGACGAGCGGCAGCAGGTCCTCGCGGTCCTTGGCCCTGCCGCGCAGCAGCCGCAGCTCCAGGGCCAGCGCGACGAGCTGCTGTTGCGCGCCATCGTGCAGGTCGCGCTCGATGCGCCGTCGCGCCGCGTCGGTGGCCTCGACGATCCGCAGCCGCGACTCGCGCAGCTCCTCCAGCCGCGCGCGCAGGTCGGCCTTCAGCCGCTCGTTGTCGATCGCCAGCGATGACGCCGAGGCGGCCGCCTCGACCAGCTCGCTGGTCGTGTCCAGCGCGGCGTCGTGGACGATCGCCGCCACGCGGCGCCCCTCGCGCTCCACCGAGGTCCACGCGCGTCCCGTCGCGGGGTCGGGCAGCTCGACGCGGCGGCCGACCTCGTCGACGAACATCTCGCGTTCAGGCAGCCAGTAGGCGATCGCGACCGAGTGGTCGCCGAGCGACTCGGCGAGCAGCTCGCGCACCGGGGCGCCGGCCGGCACCCGCGGCAGCAGCAGCGCCCGGGTGATCGTGCACAGGATCGTCGTGAGCGCGTCGAGCGCCGCGAGCGCGAGCAGCGCGGTCGGCAGCGCGAGCGCCAGCAGCAGGAGGCCGACCCCGGGGCCGAAGCGCCACGGCCCGAAGTAGTCGGCCGTGCCGAGGTCGCCGACCGCCGCGACGCCCAGACGCACGAGCCAGGCGAAGAGGATCACCGGCGCGAAGCCGACGACCAGCAGGACACCGGTCAGCAGGGGCTTGAGCGCCAGCAGGCCGACCACGCGCCACAGCGACCGATCGGCCAGCAGGTCCAGCGAGCGGCGCCACGCGCCGCCGGTCGTCGCGCGGCCCGGCGGCAGCGGCGGGATCTGCGTGCCGAGGAAGCGGTTGGCGGCGCTGCGGTCCAGGCGCACGAGCCGGCGGCACAGGGCCGCGGCCACCAGCAGGATCGGCAGCCCGACGCCGACGACGCTCAGTGCCGCGCCCACCGCGAGCAGCACGACGGCGAGCATGCCGACGATCGCGATCGGCACCGACGCGACCAGGTAGGCCGCCGTCCGCACCGCGCGCCGCGCCCGGCGCGGGAGCTCCAGCGCCTCGGTCACGACCCGCGCTCCACGAGCACCGACCCCGAGCTGCTGAGCGCCTGGATCGCGAACGGCGCGCCCTCGTCGGCGTCGACGCCACGCACCTGGCGGTCCCCCGAAGTCGAGGCGTCGATCCGGTAGCGCCCGGCCGGCACGCGCGCCTCGACCCGTCCCGTCGTCGTGCGCAGCACCAGCTGGGGCGGCGGGCATGCCGTGCTCGCGACGATGTCGCCGCCGGCCTCCGCGCGCGCCTGCAGCGAGAACCCGCAGAAGCCCGCGATGTCGATGTCCCCGCGCCCCGTCGTCACCCGTGCCGACCCGCGGTAGCCCCGGAGGCGCACCGAGCCGGACGTCGTGACCACCGTCAGCGGGAGGTTGTCGGGCACGACGACGCGATAGCGCACCGAGCAGCGGTGCAGGATGGTGGCGGGGCAGCGCGAGCGCACGCGGAAGACGCCGCCGGTGATGACGCGGCGCGTCCCGGCGCCGTGGCCGAAGCCGAAGCGGTCGACGTGCTCGACTGCGACGCTGGTCCGGCGGCCGCCGCCCTGGACCACGACGTCGGCGTCGCCCAGGTCGAGCGCCATCCCGCTGAGCGCCCCGCGCACGGTGTAGGTGACCCGGCGCTGCTCGCTGGAGCTCAGGCTCCAGGCCAGCAGCGCGATCGCGGCGCCGCCCACGAGGACGGCGCACACGGCGACGACACGCGCCCAAGGCGACAGGCGGGAAGCGCGGGCCGGACCGGACACCGCGCCACTCTAGAGCGCAATCCCCCCGCTGGGGAGGGCTTCCGGACCCAGGAGGCCCCTAGCAGCCGCAGTCGGAGGCGGCCGCCGCGCCGGGCAGCACGCGTGTCCAGACGGAGCCGAGCACGTCGAGATCGTCCTCCGTCAGGTGCTCCAGGAACAGCGAGCGGACGCCCGCGAGGTGCGTGGCGCGCGCGGCGGCGAGCTTCTCGTGGCCCACCGGGGTGAGCTTGGCGAACGCGCCGCGCGCGTCGCTGGCGCACGACTCGCGGACCAGCAGGCCGTCGCGCTCGAGGCGGTCGACGAGCCGGGTGAGGCCGCTGCGGCTGAGGATCACGGACGAGGCCAGGTCGCACATCCGCATCTTCTGGCCGTCCGCGTCGGCGAGGTACAGCAGGACCTCGTACGAGATCAGCGGCAGGCCATGCTCGCGCTCGAGCTGGGTGTCGAGGGCCTTGGAGAGCGACGCGTGGACGCGGAGCAGGCCGCGCCAGGCCGCGAGCTCCCGCTCGTCCAGCGTGCCGGAACCATCGGAGACCATCGTGGTGGTGGACACGAGAACAGCATGGTTGCACGAACAACCGCCCCGCGCCACCTCCGCACGCCGTAGTGTCAGGACATGGCGATCGAGGGCTTGCACCATGTCACCGCGATCTGCGCCGACGCACCGGGAAATGTGGACTTCTACGGCCGCGTCCTGGGCCTCCGCCTGGTCAAGAAGACGGTCAACTTCGACCAGCCCGACGTCTACCACCTGTACTACGGCGACGACACCGGGACGCCAGGGTCGATCCTGACGTTCTTCGAGTTCCCCGACGCGGCGCCGGGCGCTCCCGGCGCGGGGATGGTCCACACGATCCTGTCGCGCGTCGCGGGCCGGGCGGCGCTCGACTTCTGGGCCGAGCGCCTCGAGCACGCGGGCGTCGACACCGAGCGCGAGGCTGAGGGCAGCCTGCGCTTCCACGACCCCGAGGGCCTGGCCCACGAGCTCGTCCCCGGCGATGGCGGCGACCCGCCGCTGGCCGCCGTGGCGCCGGGCATCCCGGCCGAGCACGCGCTGCGCGGCTTCCAGGGCGTGCGCGCCTATGCGGCCGAGCCGGCCGGCAGCGCGCCGCTGCTGGGCGCGCTGGGGTTCGAGCACCGCGAGGAGGCCGGCGCGTGGGTGGCGATCGGCGCCCAGCGCCACGGGCTGATCCGCTACGACGCGCCGCCCGCAGCCGCCGGCGTCCAGGGCGCTGGGACGGTCCACCACGTGGCGTGGTCGGTGGCCGACGACGACGAGCTCGGCACGCTGCGCGCTGCGGCGCAGGGTGCGGGCGCGCACCCGACGCCGATCATCGACCGCCAGTACTTCCACTCGGTCTACTTCCGCGAGCCCTCCGGTGTCCTGTTCGAGCTGGCCAGCCGCGACATCGGTTTCGACGTCG
>JAWVGD010000560.1:0-8094 GCA_033855515.1 Baekduia sp. | reverse complement strand
CTGCGGTCGGTCGCGGCGCTGTCGGGGCCGCCGCCGTGACCCGGGTCCTCGTCACCGGCGCCAGCGGCCTGATCGGCGGCGCGCTGGCCGCACGCCTGCGCGAGCGCGGGGACGACGTCGTGGCGCTGGCGCGGTCCGACGCCGCGGCGGCTGCCTTGCGCGCGCAGGGCTTCGACGTCGTGGCCGGCGACGTCCTCGACGAGGGGGCCGTGACCGCCGCGGCGCGCAGCTGCGAAACCGTCTTCCACGTCGCGGGCGTCAACGCGTTCTGCCCGCCGGATCCGGCGCTGCTCCTGCGCGTCAACGTCGACGGTGCCGCGACCGTCGTGCGGGCCGCGGCCCGTGCGGGCGCGGGTCGCGTGGTGCTGACGTCGTCGGCCGCCGCGCTCGGAGAGCCGCACGGCACGGTGGGCCGCGAGGACGCGCCACACCGCGGCTCCTACATGTCGCTCTACGAGCGCTCCAAGCGGGAGGGGGAGGACGCCGCGTTTGCCGCGGCCCGCGCCGGCGGCATCGACCTCGTCGCGGTCAACCCCTCGTCGGTGCAGGGCCCCGGGCGCGCGGGCGGCACGGGGCGGATCCTGATCGCCTACCTCAACGGGCGGCTCCCGGCGTTCGTCGACACGCAGCTGAGCCTCGTCGACCTCGCCGACTGCGTGGAGGGCCACGTCCTCGCCGCCGAGCGCGGGCGCCCCGGCGAGCGGTACGTGCTCAGCGGTGCGACGCTCGACGCGCTCGAGGCGCTGGCGATCGTCGCCGGCCTCACCGGCGTCGACGAACGCCCGCGCCTGCTCCCGCCGGCGGTCGCGACCGCCGCCGCCGCGGTCGTCGAGGCCGGTGCCCGCCTGGCCCGGCGCCGCCCGCCCATCTGCCGCGAGATGGTCCGCACGCTGCTCCACGGCCACCGCTACGACGGCTCGCGCGCGACGCGGGAGCTCGGCCTCGCCTACACGCCCGTCCGCGAGACGCTGGCGCGGACGATCGCCTGGGCCGTGAGCGAGGGCCTCGTGAAGCGGCCGCTGCCGGCCTGGCCCACCGGTGCGTCGCCCGGGTCCGCGGCGGGTACGTCGAAGGGACACCGCTGACACGGAGGTTCCGCCATGGAACGCGACGAACCGAAGCATCCCGCCCAGCCGCAAGGCCCGGATTCGGGGTTCGCCGAAGGCGTAGACGAGGCGCCCGACCCGCCCGAGGAGAACCTGGAGCCGGACTTCGCGCGTGGCGAGCGCTCGGGCCCGGAGGAGGAGCTCGAGGAGCAGGGGCGCTTCAGCGAGGGCATCGAGCAGGAGCCCGACTCGCCGGACAAGACCGTCGAGCGACGCTTCAGCGAGGGGGTCGAGCGCAGCCCGACCAGCGAATGACCTGACCGGGCTTCCCGGCGGTGGGACACTCGTGCCGACACCGCACTACGAGGAGGCTCCCATGGCCGTCATCTGCCGGACGTACGCGTCGCACGACGAGGCGAGGAATGCCGTTAGGGCGGTCCTCGGCGCCGGTGTTCCGGACACGGCAGTGCGGGTCCTCGCTGGGCAGCCGCAGCGCGATTCCCGCGGCGAGCCCGAGGGAGAGTTCGCCGGCACGACGGCGCCCGACGACGTGGTCGGCGACTTCGGCGGCGCCGGTCACCACCGCGACGAGGGCGGGGGCGCCTTCGCCGAGTCCGCGGCCGAGCAGCGCGGCGGCAGCTTCGCCGACGCCGACCACGAGACGATCACCACCTACCCCGACGGCGTCGAGCACGTCCGCGCGGCCAGCCACGACCACGTGCGCACGGTCTTGAAGAGCGCGGGCCTGGACGCGGCGACGACCGAGCGCGACAGCGAGCGGGTGCTGGACGGCGGGGTCGTCGTCCTCGTCGACGTCGCCGGGCGCGACGACGGCGCGGTGGAGGCGGCCCTCGGCGGATAGGCCCTCAGGAGGGAGCGTCGACGCGGACGCCGCCGTGGCCGAGGGCCACTTCGACGAGGCGCTCGGCCGCCTCGGCGGCGGCGGCCAGCACGGGCCCGTGGCGCTCGAGCTGGCCCACGACCGGCGTGCCGTGGGGCGGGCGCAGCCCGAGCACGTACGGCGGCGCGTCGCCCGGCTCGGTGGTCGACCGCGCGATGTCCTGCACGAGGGACTCGTAGCCGGCCAACCGGTCGCGCCAGACGCCGACCAGCGCGGGGTTGAGCCCGCGCAGGTGCCGCTCGATGAGGCGGTCGGCGAGGCGCGACCCCGTCGAGCGCGCCACGCCGTACGGGCGGGTCTGGAGGACGAGCGTGTGCGTGGCCCCGGCCTCCAGCGCCGCCGCCAGCGGGATCGACGCCGCCAGCGCGCCGTCGATGTAGCGCCGGCCGTCGATCGTCACCGGGCCGCCGCCGATCAGCGGCATCCGCGTCGTCGCCAGCAGGACGTCCCAGAGCTCCTGCTGGGTCTGCATGCCGGCGAACGTGACCGGCTGCGCCGTGTCGACGTCGACGGCGACGCAGTGCAGCGCGACCGGGCCCGTCATCGTGCGCTCGTGGTGGTCGGGGTCGACGTTCGCGGCGGCGTGGCGCAGGAGGAACCCCGCGTCGAGCGCGGGCCGGCCGACGAGGAGGCGCAGCGGGTTGATGAAGGTCCGCGAGGCCAGCGGCCCGCAGTAGACGCCCGGCCCGGCCTGCGCGACGCCCGCGATGAGGCCCGCGCCGTTGAGCGCGCCGGCCGACGAGCCGACGACCAGGTCGAAGGACGCCGTGAGGCCCAGCCGCTCGATCGCCGCGGCCATGCCGGCCGAGACGACGCCGCGCATCCCGCCGCCCTCGAGCACCAGCGCCACGCGATGAGGGTCGCGCCGGGCGCCGGGCGCGGAGCGATCCTCGCGGCGACGGCGTAGGACCGCGGCGACGGGATGCGTCGACACGTCCATTGGCCCGAAGTGTCGCAGCCGCCACGGGGACCGGGCGGGGTGGGAGCATGCCGGCATGGACGCCGGCGCGCGAGTCTGCCCCTTCTGCGGTGAGCTGCCCGGTCCGGGCCTGTTCTGCGCGGCGTGCGGGCGCAACCTCGCGGCGCTGCAGCGGCTGCCGACGCGGGCCCAGTGGGAGGCGCAGCCGGCGCCGGTCGCGGCCGGCCCCGGCGACGGCGCGCCCGCGCGGCCGCTGGGCGAGCGCTGCACGGAGGCGACCGCGGCCTTCCTGGAGGCGATGCACGCCGCGGGCGATCCGGGGACGACCGAGACGCCGGTGCCGCAGCGCTCGGCGCTGCGCCGGACCCCGACGGTCGTCGGCTGGGTCCTGCGCCCGGTCGACCGCGACGACGACGTCAAGCCCCGGCGCTACGCGCCCGGGCTCGTCCTGGCGGTCGACGGGCGGTTCCATCGCCTCGACAGCGAGCTGCGCGGCTGGGGGCAGCGCGACTTCCCGCAGTACCACCACACCATCGGGGCCGAGCCGATCGAGCCGCCCGTCGAGGAGCGCCTCCTCGGCGAGCTGGCCGTGGTGCTCGCCGAGCACGGCATCGCCGCGGGGGCCGCCGACGGCTAAGCGGTTGCGGTGGCGGCCGCGGGCCGCCGGACGCGCAGCCCCAGCGCCAGGACCGCCGAGGCCGCCACGAGCTGAAGGCCGAGGACCACGGTCGCGAACGACAGCAGCGTGAAGTTCCCGGCGCTCAGCAGGAACGGCTCGACGATCGCGACGACCCCCAGGACCCAGATGAACTTCAGCTCCCCCAAGGCCACCATGTACTGGACGGTCAGGTACGCCACAGCCAGGAGCGTCATCGCGACGCCCAGGACCGGCAGCGCGTCGGAGGCCTGCGTCAGGTCCGGTCCGAAGGCGGCGCTCATGAGGAAGTGGGGGATCAACGCGAAGATGACGAGCGCCGGCGTCGCCACCGCGGCCAGGACGCCGAGCGAGCGCAGCAGCGCCGGGCGCGGGTCCAGCCCCGACGCCGCGCGCCGCGTCGCCTCGGGCAGCAGCTGCAGCCCGACGCCGATCGCCACCCACACGACGGACTTCGCCGCCACCGCGGCGGCGGCGTAGGAGCCTGCGCCGTCGCCGTTGAACTGGTGGCGCCCGACGATCACGTCGACGTTCTGCAGGACCGCGAGCAGCAGCAGGCCGATGATCGGCAGCCAGTTGTCGCCCACGAGGCCGAGCAGCGGGCGCGCCGCGCCGCCCGCGGCGCCGGCCGCGTCCTCGGCCGGGCCCAGCCGCCGCGCCAGCACACGGCCCAGGGCCAGCGCCATCAGCACGAACGCCAGCGGGTTGCCGAGGTACGCCCCGGCCACGCCCAACCCGACGCCCCAGAGGACCAGCGCGCAGACGATGCGCCCGGCCGCCTCGCCGATGAGGGAGATCCCGACGGGCGCGTACATCCGCAGCCCCTGCAGGACGCCGCGCTGCAGCGACAGCAACAGCCAGAGCGACCCGGTGGGCAGCAGGCCCGCCACGGCCCACGGGTGCTCCTCGGTGCCCAGGAGGTGCGCCAGCGGCACCCGTGTCAGGACGCCGAGCACCGTCAGCGCGACCGTCGCCACGATCAGCTGCCGCGTCCACGTGCGCAGGGTCGCGCGCAGGCGACCGTCGGTCCCGAGATGGCCCAGCGTCGCCTCGCGCGCCGCCGCGACCTGGATCGACTGCCCGCCGACCATGAGGATGAGGAACGCCGAGACGATCGCGGCCAGGGCGCCGTAGGAGTCGGCGCCGAGCAGCCGCGTGAACAGGACGACGAACGCGAGCTGGATCGCGTTGCTGAGCAACGTCGCGCCCGCCAGCCCCGCGGCCGCGCCGGTCTCCGAGCGCTTCAGCGCGTCGCGCAGCCGCGGCCGCCGCGCCTCGGCGACGGTCTCCAGCACCGCGAGGTTGTTCTGCGCCGTGTGGTCCCACGTGAAGCCGCGGGCGCGTGCCCGCGCCGCCTCGCCGAGCTCGTCGCGGCGCTGGGGGTCGGCGACGAGCGCAGCGACCTTGTCCGCCAGCTCCTCGGGCGTCTGGGCCAGCACGCCGGTCTGCTCGTCGACGATCGACTCGGGCAGCCCGCCCACCGCCATCGCCGCGCTCGGCGTCCCGGCCGCGGCGGCCTCCATGACCGTCAGGCACCAGCCCTCGGCCGACGAGGCCGTGAGGTTGATCCAGGAGCGCGCGTAGAGCTCGCGCTTCTCCTGCTCGCTGACGAAGCCGTGCAGGGTGACTCGGTCGCCGAGGCCGCGCGCGCCGATCTCCTGCTCGAGCACCTCGCGGTGGTCGCCGTCGCCGGCCACCTCCAGCCGCGCGTCCGGGATGCCCTCGAGGACGTCGAGCAGGATCTCGAGGCGCTTGTACTGCTTGAGGCGCCCGAGATACAGCAGCGTCGGGACCTCGTCGCGCTCGGTCGCGCAGAACGAGTCGGGCTCGACGCCGAGGTAGGCGACGTGGATCTGGTGGGCCGGGACGCCCAGCGCCACCATGTCGCGCCGCGCGCTGTCGGAGATCGTCAGGAAGGGATGGTGGCGGTAGAGCGTGCCGAGCGGCAGCCGCTCGGCGACGAGCGCCGCGACGCGCCCCGCGGTGCCCATCTCGGCGACGTAGTGGTCCTGGTGGACGTGGTGGACCAGCGTGACCCGCGGCGCCCGCAGCCACCACCACAGCGGCGTGAAGAACGCGATCCCGTTGACGACCTCCAGGACGACGTCGGCGTCGCGCCCGATGCCGCGCAACGACGCCAGCGCGGCGCGTCCGAAGACGGTCATCCGCCCGCCCATCCGGTGAATGGTCAGGCGCTCGTGGGGCTGCTCGAGCTTGGCCGCCCCGGGGTAGGACCCGGCGATGACGGTGACGCGATGGCCCCAGGCGACCCAGCGGGAGACCTGGCCGTAGAGGTTCGTGCCCGTGCCGCCGCCCTGGGGATGGGTCCAGTCGCGGTCGGTGAGCAGCAGGATGTGCCGCGGGGTGCTGGAGCTCTCGGCGTGGACCACGGGGTGGGCGAGGCTATCTCTTCCGCCAGAAGGAGGACGTCCGTGAAATCCATAGAATGGCTCGACGTGCCGTCCGTTTGCCGCCGGATCGCAGCGCTGCTCGCTGCCGCCTGCCTCGGTGCCTGTGCGCCCGTGACCTCCGCCCTCGCCCAGGGCGCGGGCGATCAGCAGTACCAGGATCCGTTCGGGAGCTCGAACAGCTCGGGCTCCAGCAAGCCCAAGACGAGCAAGCCCACGACGCCGACGACGCCGAGCGGCAGCCTCGCGCCGTTGTCGCCCAGCCCGCAGACGTCCAGCGGCAGCGGCAGTGGCAACGGCACCGCGTCCGGGAGCGCCGGCACGTCCTCGGGCACCGGTACGGCCACCGCCTCCGCACCGGCCGCTCCCGCCGCCGGCGCGGCTTCGAGCCTCCCGAACACCGGCCTGGACACCCGTGTCCTGGTCCTGGGCGGTGCAGCGCTGCTGCTCTTCGGCCTGGGCCTGCGCCTGCGCTCCGCTCCTGAGCGCTTCTAGTGGGCCGCGCGGAAACGTTCCACGCGACATGCCGGACGGTCCCGCCCCACCCACCAGCTCCACCCGCACGACCACCACGGCCGCCGAGACCGAGGCGGCCGGCGCCGCGCTGGCGGCCACGCTGCGGGGCGGCGACGTCGTGCTGCTGGAGGGCGAGATGGGCGCCGGGAAGACGACGTTCGTGCGCGGCGCGGCCCGCGCGCTGGGGTTCGAGGGACCGGTCACGAGCCCCACGTTCACGATCGGACGCCGCTACGACGGCGGCCGGCTGCCGATCGCGCACCTGGACCTGCACCGGCTGGCCGGCCTCGCCGACGAGGATCCCGCCCTGCTGGACGACTACCTGACGCCCGACGCGGTCGCGTTCGTGGAGTGGCCGGCCGTCGCGGAGCCGGAGTTGGAGCGCGTGACCGCGCGCGTGCGCCTCGAGCACGCCGGCGGCGACCGGCGCACGATCGCGGTCACGTCATCATCCGGACGATGAGCGCCGCGCCGTTCGCCGCGACCCTGGGCGAGGCTTCGCCATGATCCTGGCCCTCGACACCGCAACGCCGGCCACGGTCGTCGGCGTCGCCCGCCCGGACGGCACCCTGGTGGCCCAGCGGCGCCACGATCCGCCGCCCGGCGAGCGCCCCGGGCACACGAGTGAGCTGCTTCCGCTCGCGACCGCGGCGCTGGCCGACGCGGGCGCGACCTGGAGCGACGTGACGCGTCTCGGCGCCGGCGTCGGCCCCGGGACGTTCACCGGGCTGCGGATCGGCGTCGCGACCGCCCGCGCGCTCGCGCAGGGTCTGGGCGTCGAGGTCGTGGCGATCTCCACGCTGCGCGCGCTCGCGCTGGGCGACGAGGGTGACGGCGACCCCGGCGCGGGCGCCGTCCTCGCGGTGTTGGACGCCCGTCGCGGGGAGGCGTTCGTCGCCGCCTACGACGCCGCCGGCGCGGAGCTGCTCGCGCCCGCCGCCTGGCGGCCCGACGCGCTGGCCGGGGCGCGGGACCTGGCCCCCGGACCGTGGCGGGCCGTGGGTGATGGCGCGGTACGCTTCCGAGCGGAGCTCGAGGCGGCGGGCATCACGGTGCCGGCCGACGATTCGGACCGTCATCGGGTCGCTGCCCGACCCCTGTGCCGGCTCGCCGCCGAGGCCCCACCGGTGCCGCGCGACGCCCTCGTCCCGGAGTACGTGCGCGCTCCTGACGCCACTCCGTCCGCCGACCGCCGCTGACCCGCCGACCCCGCTGCCCAGCCCCCCGAACATCCGTCGCCTGACCTACGCGGACCTGCCGCAGGTGATCGCGATCGAGCGTCGGGCGTTCCCGACGCCCTGGTCGCTGGCCATGTTCGTCCTGGAGCTGTCCAAGCCGTCGGGCGTGTGCCTGGCCGCCGAGGGCGCCGAGGGCGCGATCGCCGGCTACATGGTGTGCTCGCGCTACGACACGGTGTGGCACATCATGAACGTGGCCGTCGACCCCGACCACCGGCGCGAGGGGATCGCGACCGCGCTGCTCACCGAGCTCTTCCAGCGCGTCGGCGGCGCCGAGCCGCGCTTCACGCTCGAGGTCCGCATGTCCAATGCCGGCGCCATCGACCTCTACGAGCGCCACGGCTTCCGGGGCGCCGGCCTGCGCCGCCGCTACTACCAGGACAACGGCGAGGACGCCGTGATCATGTGGCG
>JAWVGD010000559.1:0-3453 GCA_033855515.1 Baekduia sp. | reverse complement strand
CGGCCCAGACGGCTGCCATCCCACCGTTGGCGATGTGCCGGACCACGCGGTAGCGCGGCGGCAGGGCGACCTGTTGCACGGCGGGCATCTCCTGGCGCGTACCCTAGCGATGCAGCGCCTACACGAGACGGCGCCCCACGGTGGATCGCACCCGGACGGGTTGCGAGCCGGGGGCGCACGGCCGCGGCGGCGCCGGGCCGCTACACTCCCCGGCCGAATGTCGAAGGTATGCCACAGCTGCGGGAAGGGTCCCGCTTTCGGTCAGAGCCGCAGTCACTCGATGCGTGCGACCAAGCGCCGGTTCGATCCGAACCTGCAGAAGGTCCGCATCTTCGTGGGCGCGGCCCCACGGCGCGTCTACGTCTGCACGCGCTGCCTCAAGGCCGGCAAGGTCACCAAGGCCGTCTAGCGCGGCGCGCGGGGGCGGTCTGCCCGCCCCGGCAACGTCGGCCGACGGTCCCGGTACGGTCGCCTCGTGTCTGATCCGAGCCTCGTTCGCTTCCGCGTCGCGGTTCAGGGTGCCCTGGCGCACCTCGAATCCCGTCGCCAGGAGATCAACGACCTCAACGTCTTCCCGGTCGCCGACGGCGACACGGGGGACAACATGGCGCTCACGCTCAAGGCCGTGCTCGCCGAGCTCGACCACCTCGCGATCGGCGAGGAGCGCTCGATCGACGAGATCGGGCGCGACGAGATCGTCGAGACCGTGGCCCGTGCGGCGCTGCTCGGCGCCCGTGGCAACAGCGGCGTGATCCTCTCGCAGCTGATCCGCGGTGCGGCCGAGGAGCTCGTCTCGCGCCCCGGCGAGCTCGTCGACCCGGTGCTCGTCGGCGCCGCCTTCGCGCGCTCGGCGCAGCGGGCCTACGCGTCGGTGCGCGAACCCGTCGAGGGCACGATGCTGACCGTGATGCGGGACATGGCGACGTCGATCGCCCATGACCTCGCGCACCTGCCCGAGGATCAGCGGCGTCTGGGCACCGACACCGACGCCCAGCGCCAGAACCTCCTGATCGCCGACGTCCTGGAGCGCGCGATCGTCGCCGGCGAGGCGTCGGTGCAGCGCGGCCCCGAGCTGCTGCCCGTGCTCAAGGCGGCCGGCGTGGTCGACGCGGGCGGCTACGGCGTGACGATCGTCCTGGCCGGCGTCGTCGCCGCGCTCCGCGGCACCGAGGCGCCGGAGTTGGAGCACTACGCCCCCGCGCGCATCACCCACCCGCACCATGCGAGCGAGACCTACCGCTACTGCACGAACTTCGCGGTCACGGGCCAGGGCCTGGAGGCCGCCGGCTACGTCGGCCGGCTCGAGGCCATCGGCGACTCGGTGCTGGTCGTCGGCGACCAGGCGACGCTGAAGATCCACGTCCACACCGACGACCCCGAGCAGGCCACGGCGCTCTTCGCCGACGCCGGCGAGGTCTCACGCCTGGACGTCGCCGACATGCACGCCCAGGTCGTCGAGCGCGCCGGCCGGCTCGGCGGCGACGGCGGCGCCAACGGCAACGGCGCGTCCGCCCCGACCGCCGCCGGCTCGGCGCCCGTCGCCGCCCACGTCTGCGGTGCGCTGGCCGTCGCGACCGGCCCCGGCCTCGTCGCGCTCTTCGAGAGCCTCGGCGCCTGCGTGCTGGACGGCGGGCCGACGCTCAACCCATCGACGATGGAGATCCTGGCGGGCATCCACGACGTCCCCGCCGAGGAGGTCGTCGTCCTGCCCAACAGCCCCAACGTCTTCATGGCCGCCGAGCGCGCCGCCGAGCTGTCGGACAAGGTCGTCCACGTCGTCGCGTCGCGCTCCCAGCAGGCCGGCCTGTCGGCCGCGTTCGCGCTGAACGCCGACCGCCCCGCCGCCGACAACGCGGCGGCGATGCAGGACGCGCTGGACGGCGTCCGCACCGGCGGCGTCGCGCCCGCCGCGCGCCAGGATCCCGACGGCCGCTTCACCATCGGCGACGCGGTCGGCTACGTCGGTGAGGACCTCGTCGCATGGGGCGCACCCGGCGCGACGCTGGAGTTCGTCCTCGGGCAGCTGAGCGCCGATGCCGAGCTGGTCACCTGCATCGAGGGCGAGGGCGCCCCGTTGGACGGCGACGCCGTCGCGGCGCTCGCGCCCGCCGGGGTGGAGCTCGAGCTCGAGGACGGCGGCCAGCCGTCCTGGTGGTGGCTGCTCTCCGCCGAGTAGGTCCGGGTGCCGTCGACACCGCCGATCCCGCCGACCGCCTTCGCGGATCCGCGGCCGCTCACGGCCGGCGAGCTGGCCGCCGCGCCCGTCCGCACGCCGCGGCCCTCGCGCCTGGACGCGCCGCTGGCGATCAAGCCGCCGACCGCGGCCGCCGCCGCCGAGTCGATCGGCCTGGAGACCGTCGGTGACCTCCTCGAGCACCTCCCGCGCGCCACGGGCGAGGCGCGGACGATCGGCGAGCTCGCGATCGACGAGACGGCCACGGTGCTGGTCGAGGTCCGCTCGATCACGTCGCGCCCGGTGCGGCGCCGCGGCATGAAGCCGCTCGTGGAGGCGACGGTCACCGACGGCACCGGGATCATGAAGGCCACGTTCTTCAACCAGCCATGGCTCTCGGCGCAGTATCCGGCCGGGACGCGGCTGATGCTCGCCGGCAAGTACCAGGGCTCCGGGCGCTTCCGGGTCAACAGCCATGCCAAGACCGACGCGGTCGCCGCCGTGGGGGAGGACGTGGCGCAGTATCCGGCGACCAAGGGCATCAGCTCCACCCAGATCCTGGCGCTGATGGGCGAGCACCGCGGTGCGATCGCCGACGTCGTCGAGCCGCTGCCGCTGGCGCTGCGGCGGGTCCTACGCCTTCCCGACCGCCAGACCGCGCTGGCCGCGGCGCATTTCGGCGACCACGAGGGCGGCCGGCGCCGCCTGGCGTTCGACGAGCTGCTGCTCGACCAGATCGTGCAGCTGCGCCTGCGCCAGGAGCGCCGGGCCGGCGTGCGGGCCGCGCCGCTGGCCGAGCCGCCCTCGCTCAGCCGCGACTGGCGCGAGAACCTCCTGCCGTTCACGCCGACCGGCGATCAGCTGCGCGCGATGGACGACGTCGACGCCGATCTGGCCCGTGAGCGGCCCATGCAGCGCCTGCTGATGGGCGAGGTGGGCTCCGGCAAGACCGTGGTGGCCCTGCACGCCATGCTGCGCGCGGTCGAGCACGGGGGACAGGCCGCGCTGATGGCGCCGACCGAGACGCTCGCCGAGCAGCACTTCGCCACGATCCAGTCCTTGATGGGTGGGTGGGGCGGCTTCCTCATCAGCGCCGCGCTGCTGACCGGCTCGACGACGGCGGCGCGGCGGCGCGAGATCCTCGCGCGTCTGGCTTCCGGGGAGCTGACGCTCGTCGTCGGCACGCACGCGCTCATCGAGGACCCGGTCGTCTTCTCGGCCCTCAGCGTCGCCGTCGTCGACGAGCAGCACCGCTTCGGCGTGCGCCAGCGCGCCGCGCT
>JAWVGD010000558.1:0-6058 GCA_033855515.1 Baekduia sp. | reverse complement strand
TGGTGCGGCGCCAGACGGGCCGGAGCTCGAGCGCCTCGCCTGCGCGGCCGCCCGCGCCGCCGCGCAGATCGTGGCGAAGGGCTACGGGCAGGCGCGCGCCGTAGGGCGCAAGTCGTCGCCGACCGACGTCGTCACCCAGACCGACCTCGACGCCGAGAAGCTGATACGCGAGCTGCTGCTCGACGCCACGCCCGGTGCCGGGCTGCTCGGCGAGGAGGGCGGCGGCAGCGCTCCGGACGCGCGACTGCAGTGGGTCGTCGATCCGCTGGACGGCACGGTCAACTTCCTGTACGGAGTGCCGCTGTTCGCCGTCAGCATCGCGGCGGCCCTCGACGGTGAGGTCGTCGCCGGCGCGGTGCTCGACGTGCTGCGCGGCGAGCTCTTCTCCGCGCACTGCAACGGCGGTGCGCGCCGCGACGGCGAGGCGATCGCCGTCTCTGAGTGCGACCGGTTCGGCGATGCCTTGGCGCTTACGGGCTTCTCGTACCAGGCTGAGATTCGCACGCGCCAGGGCGAGGTCGTTCAGCGTCTGCTCCCGATGACGCGCGACGTGCGCTGCTTCGGCTCTGCCGCACTCGAGCTCTGCTGGGTCGCCTGCGCTCGAGCCGACTGCTACTACGAGCGCGACACCAAGTTATGGGACTACGCGGCCGGCGCGCTCATCGCCGCCGAGGCAGGCGCCATCACCGAGCTGCCCTGCCCCGAGAACGACGATCTGGTCGTCGCGGCGACACCTGGCGTCTTCGCCGAGCTGCGCGCTGCCGTCGAGATCCGGCCGGCATGAGGCGCGACGAGCTGGTAGACGGGATGGCCGCGACCCTCCCATGCCTCCAGCAGCGCGGCCTCCGACAGGCGCTCACCCATCTGCGCGACGACCTCGACCGCATCCCAGCGCTCCAACTGCTCATCGGAGATGTCGAGCTCGGCCCGGATGCGGTGTGCGTAGCCGCCCGCGAGCGCCGCGAGCGTCGAGGTCGTGGCGCCGGGCAGGTGCAAGGGCGTCCCGCGCAGCAGCAACGAAGAACGGGCGACGTCGGCGGCGGCATCTCCCCGCGAAGCGTCGAACCAGTCGATGACGACCGGCCCACCTTCAGACAGGATCACGTTGCCGGGATGCAGGTCACCGTGACAGAGGCGCAGCGGTCCAACGGCTGCCGGCAGGAGGCCGAGATTCTGGGCCAGCCCTGGGTCGATCGCCAGAGCCGCGCGGCGAACCTTGTTGATGAGCCGGTCGCGCTGCATCGGCAGCGCCATGGGCGGCACGAGCGCAAACAGCTCGAGCTGGAGCTCGGCCAGCAACCGGCCGTAGGCGGCTGCGCGCGTGGGAGCGGCGAGGACCTCCTGCCACAGCGACGGGCCCCGCACCCATTCCCAGACGCTGGACGAACGACCGCCGACCTGCTCGATGTCGAGCAGCCGGGGGGCCGGTGCCCCTGCCGCGCGAACAGCGGCGGCGTAGCGGGCCTCGGCGAGGATCCAGTGCTCCGGCGTCGCGCGGTCGGGGACCTTGATCACCGCATCGCGTCCGTAGGCGTGCACGGCCGATCGCGTGCCGCGGGCGACGAGCTCACCCAAGGACCGAATCATGGTGCGCTTTCGGCTTCGACGGCACGGTGGGTCGACGGTACAGGACCACGGAGACGATGGGGCGAGCTCGGACGCACGGGGGGATGACTCATGAGCAATCAGGACCACACGCTGGTCGCCGGCGAGGCGCTGTTCGACCTCTGGCTCGACGCCGACGGCGAGGTGCGCGGGCGCCCGGGTGGCGGACCGTTCAACACCGCCCGGACGCTGGGGCGCCTCGGCCGGCGGGTCACCTATCTTGGCGCGCTGGTGGCGTCGATGACGTGTGAGCGTGTCGGCGCATCGCCGCCGACGCTGAACGAGGTCCAGGCCCGTCAGCGCAACAGCGCCGCCGGATCGGCAGTGGCGTCGGCGAAGTCGGCCAGCGAGAGCATGCCGCCGCGCAGCGCCCGGTAGAGCGGATCGTAGATGGCGTGCAACTCGTCGTAGCGCGCGGCGGCCGCGGGATCGGGTGCGGTCACCTCGTGGTAGGCCTGCACGTGCGTGAGCGCGTCGTCGACGCTTGGATAGACGCCGGAGGCGACTCCCGCCAGGAGAGCCGCCCCGTACGCCGGGCCCTCGTCGACCGACGTGCGATGCACCGGGACACCGAAGATGTCGGCTTGGAGCTGGCGCCACAGCGGCGAACGCGATCCGCCCCCGACGACCCGCACGTCGTGACACTCGACGCCAAGCCCGCGGATGATCTCCAGGCCGTCGCGCATCGCCAGCACGACGCCCTCCATCACCGCTCGCGTCATCGCGGCGCGATCGTGGCGGATGGTCAGCCCGACGAACGCTCCGCGGGCGCGCGCGTCCAGGTGCGGCGTGCGCTCACCGGTCAGGTACGGGAGGAACACAAGACCCTCGGACCCCGCAGGCGCCGTCTCGGCTTCGGCAACGAGCTCGTCGAAGGAGACGTCGCCGCAGACCGAACGCCACCAACGCAGCGAGCCCCCGGCAGACAACGTGACCGCCATGAGGTGGAAGGCGTCGGGCAGCGCGTGGCAGAACGCGTGCACGCGGCCGGAGGGGTCGGGCGCGAAGCCATCGGTAGGTGCGAACAGCACTCCGCTGGTCCCGATCGAGGCGCTCATCTGCCCCTGCGCCGCGACCCCGACACCGACCGCTGCCGCAGCGTTGTCGCCCCCGCCCGCCGCAACCGGCAGCCCAGCCGGAAGGCCGAGTGCGGCGGCGACGTCGTCTCGCAGCACGCCGGTGGCCTGCGGGCCTTCATAGACGGCGGGCAGCCACGCTTCAGGAATCTCCAGCGCCTGCAGCACCTCCGCCGACCACGCGCGATTGGCGATGTCGAGCAGGAGCGTGCCCGAGGCGTCAGATGCGTCGGTGGCGTGGTCGCCCGTGAGGAGGAGGCGCACGTAGTCCTTGGGCAGCAGCACCGACGAGACTCGTGCGTAGTGCTCGGGCTCATGCTCGCGCAACCACAGGATCTTCGGCGCCTGGAAGCCGGTCAGCGCCGGGTTGCCGGTTGCGCGCACGAGCTCCTCGGTGCCGACCCGCTCGACGATCTCCTCGCACTGCCGGCCCGTGCGCTGATCGTTCCACAGCAACGCAGGTCGGATGGGCCGATCCGCGGCGTCGAGAAAGACCGAGCCGTGCATCTGGCCGGCGAGGCCCAGACCGACGACGGGCCCATCCGTCGCGTGGGAGATCTCCGCGAGCACCTGCATGCTCGCGGCTCCCCAGGCGTCGGGGTCCTGCTCGGTCCACCCCGGCTTCGGCATCATGATGGGGTACTGGGCCATCGCCTGGGCGACGAACGACCCCGTTGCCGCATCGACGGCAACGGCGCGCACGCCGGTGGTTCCGACGTCCAGGCCGAGCAGGATCTCCTCCATCGGGTCACAGTATCCGAGCCGATGGTGTGACCCCTCGTGCGCGCGCCAACCGGCTGGGAAACGCAAGATGCCGGCCGTGACGGGGATCTCCGGTCAAGCCCTCTGCTGGATTCGAACGACGACCTCGTCCTGACCATCGCCACTCACCTGCCGACCCGCGAGGCCCCCGCCCAGGCCGGCGCTCCTACTCGGTCAGCTCGGCGATGCGGGCGCGCAGGTCAGCCGCGCGCTGACGGGTCGCCTGGAACTCTGGATGGTCTCCGACCGTGCAGCCATGACCCATCGCGTAGGCGTACTCCCACGAGTGCACCAGCTCCTTGAGCTCGTCTCGCAGCGGCTGAACGTCGGGCAACATGGCCTCGAGAGTCAACACCGCTCGGCCGCCGCCCGCTACCGACATCGGGTCAGTGTCCGACTGGCACTGTGTCCAACCCTCTGGGCTCGACGGTGGGCGTTGCCCGGCGTACATTCGTCAGCGAGAGCACGGGAGAAATGGTGGCCGGCATGTCCGCGGGACCCCTCTTCGGCCGCGAAGCGCGGCGCTGGGTCCGGCGCGCTTGCACGACCGCCGACACACCCTGCCAGGGCGGTCCTCGGACCGCTCACGCCCACGGCCTCGCCGTCTGCCCGGGCGAGGCCGCCGCAGCAGCCCCATCGCCGCTGCAGGGCGCCGCGGGCGACATCACCGCACGATCGGAGTGGTCAGCATGGCCGACAACAGAGGCGTCGCCTACATGGGACCCGGCAAGGTCGAGGTCCAAGACACGCCCTTCCCGACATTCGAACTGCAGGATGGCCCGGGCGTCCACCCCGACAACGTGGGGCGCCAATGCCACCACGGAGTGATCCTGCGCATCGTGTCGACGAACATCTGCGGCAGCGACCAGCACATGGTGCGCGGGCGCACGACCGCCCCCGAGGGACTCATCCTCGGACACGAGATCACGGGCGAGATCATCGAGAAGGGCCGCGACGTCGAGTTCCTCCAGGAAGGGGACCTCGTCTCGGTGCCGTTCAACATCGCCTGCGGGCGCTGCCGCAACTGCAAGGAGCGCAAGACCGGCATCTGCCTGAACACCAACCCGGAGCGGCCGGGGGCGGCGTACGGCTACGTCGACATGGGCGGTTGGCCCGGCGGCCAGGCCGAGTACGTCATGGTGCCCTACGCGGACTTCAACTGCCTGAAGTTCCGCGACAAGGAGCAGGCGATGGAGAAGATCCTCGACCTGACGATGCTGTCGGACATCTTCCCGACCGGCTACCACGGATGCGTCACGGCCGGCGTCACGACCGGCAGCAGCGTCTACATCGCCGGCGCCGGGCCCGTGGGGCTCGCCGCCGCGCACTCCGCGCAGGTCCTCGGAGCAGCCGTGGTCATCGTGGGCGATCTCATTCCCGAGCGCCTCGAGCAGGCACGGAGCTTCGGCTGCGAGACCATCGACGTGAGCAAGGGCGACCCGCAGGACCAGATCGCCGAGATCCTCGGCGAGCCCGAGGTCGACTCCGGCGTCGACGCCGTCGGCTTCGAGGCCCGCGGCCACGGTGAGCACGCCGACGAGGAGCTGCCGGCAACCGTGCTGAACTCGCTGATGAACATCACCCGCGCCGGCGGCGCGCTCGGCATCCCCGGCCTCTATGTGACCGGCGACCCGGGCGCCAAGAGCGACGCGGCCAAGGAAGGGTCGCTGTCGATCCGCATCGGCCTCGGCTGGGCGAAGTCGCACACCTTCGCGACCGGCCAGTGCCCGGTCATGAAGTACCACCGCGGGCTCATGGACGACATCCTCAACGACCGCTGCCAGATCGCCAAGGCCGTCAACGCCACGGTGATCTCGCTCGACGATGCGCCGGAGGGCTACGAGAACTTCGACCACGGCGCGGCACGGAAGTACGTGCTCAACCCGAACGGACTGATCAACGCGTAAAGGGGGCGAGGCGGCGGCGCCAAGGATGACGCCGCCAAGCAGGGGTCGCTGTCGATCCGCATCGGCCTCGGCTGGGCGAAGTCCCACACGCTCACCACGGGCCAGACGCCGGTGATGAAGTACAACCGCGAGCTGATGCTGGCGATCCTCAACGACCGCTGTCAGATCGCGAAGGCGGTGAATGCCACCGTCATCCCGCTCGACGACGCGCCCCAGGGCTACAAGGACTTCGACCAGGGCGCAGCGCGCAAATACGTCCTGAACCCCAACGCAATGATTCCGAAGGCCTAGGACGCTCGACAATGGGAGCGGCGGCGCATTGGCGCCGCCGCCGTCCCCCACTCCTCTCCTACCCGTCCGCGTCGCGCTCCAGAGCCGCGATCTACTGGCGCAGCTCGGCGACCCGGTCCAGCACGTGCTGAAGTCGCGGGTCCCTCCCGAGCGTCCTCGAGTGGCCCATCGCGTAGGCAAACTCCATCGAGTTGATCAGCCGCTGATACTCGGCTCGCAGGTCATCCAGGCGTGTGGCGCCGGACATCCTTCGACACTAGCCCCGCGGGCATGTCGGCCAGGCGCTACCTTCACCCTGGACCGTGACCGCGCTGCCCGGACGCTGAAGAATGACGAGCTTGTACGAGCACGCCGGCGGTGAGCCTGGCCTGCATCGGCTCGAGGAGCTCTTCTACTCGAAGGTCCTCGCCGATCCAC
>JAWVGD010000557.1:0-3443 GCA_033855515.1 Baekduia sp. | reverse complement strand
TCGGCCAGCAGCAGCGGCGGGTGGTTGACGAACGCGCGCGCCACGGCGACGCGCTGCTGCTCACCGCCCGACAGCTGGTCGGGGTAGGAATGCAGCTTGGTCGCCAGGCCGGTCAGGCGCAGGATGTCGGGCACCTTGGCCCGGATGTCCTTGCGCGAGCTGCCGGTGACCTGCAGGGCGTAGGCGACGTTGTCGTGCACCGTGCGGTCGGGCAGCAGCTTGAAGTCCTGGAAGACGATGCCGATGTTGCGGCGGTAGAACGGGACCTTCTTGCGCGTGATCTCCGACAGGTCGCGGCCCGCGACCCGGATCGTGCCGGCGGTCGGCTCGATCTCCTTGATCAGGAGCCGCATGAGCGTCGACTTGCCCGAGCCGGTGGAGCCGACAAGGAAGACGAACTCACCCCTCTGGATCGAGAAGGATGCGGTCTCGAGCCCACCGTTGGTGGGCCCGTAGTTCTTGGATACGCCGCGGAACTCGATGACGGACGGCGCGCGATCCTGGGGGGCCGCGCTGCGCTCGAGCTCCTGCTTGTGGCGTTCGACGATCGCCATGGTCTGAACGACGTTAGCCCCCGGCGGTCCGATCCCTGCCTGAGCACGCGTTCGTGCAAGCTAGATTGCGTCACGTGCCCATCATCACGAGTGAGACCCTCGCCAACGGCCTGCCGCTGCATCGCGTCGCCTTGGAGGGGACGCGTGCGGTCACGATCCTCGTCGCCTTCGATGCCGGTGCCCGCACCGAGCGGCCCGAGGAGAACGGCATGGCGCACTTCCTCGAGCACCTCGTCTTCAAGGGCGGGGAGAAGTTCGACCACTACAAGAAGGTCAACGAGACCGCCGAGCGCATGGGCGGCACGCTCAACGCCTACACGTCGCACGACCTCGTCGCCTTCCACATCACGGTCCGCGCCGAAGCGGCCCTGGAGGCCATCGACCTCCTGACCGACTTCGTCGGCCGGCCGCTGCTCGACGCCGAGGAGCTCGACCGCGAGCGTGGCGTCGTCATCCAGGAGATCCAGCGCTACAAGGACCAGCCGTCCGCCGTCGCCGAGGAGCTCATCGACAAGGCGGCCTTCGGCGACCATCCGCTGGGCCGGACGGTCCTCGGTCCCGAGGACCACCTGCGCACCTTCACGCGTGAGGGCGTCGTGGCGTTCCGCGAGCGGCGCTGGGCCGGTTCGCGCGGCGGCGCGTTCATCGTCGGCAACGTCGACCACGTCCCGGGCAACGGCGCGGTGGCCGAGCTCTTCGAGCGCTTCCCGTCCCTGGACGTCCCCGACCCCTACGAGGCCGCCCCGGGCCTGCACGTCGACAAGCTCGTCGAGCGCCGCGACTCCAACCAGACGCACCTGCGCCTCATGTACGCGCCGGCGATCGACGTCACCGACCCGGCCCAGCGCGCCGCGATGACGATCTACTCCACGCTGCTGGGCGGCTCTATGGGCTCGCGCCTGTTCGACGAGATCCGCGAGCAGCGGGGCCTCTGCTACTCGGTCTACTCCGTCGACCACTCGCTGGCCGACGCGTCGATCCTCCAGCTCGGAGCCGGCCTCGAGTCCTCGAAGACCGGCGAGGCCTACTCGCGCATGCGCGAGATCGTCGCCGAGCTGCACCGCGACGGGCCGACCGAGGAGGAGGTCGAGCGCGCGCGCGCCTACGCCGCCGGCCGCCGCGTCCTGGCCTTCGAGAACACGAACGCCGTGGCCCGCTTCGCCGCGTCGCAGGCGATCGTCTTCGGTGAGGACATCGATCCCGACCGGGCGATCAGCGCGCTGGACGCCGTGACGTTCGACGACGTGGCCAAGATCGCCCAGGCCGTCGACCCCGAGACCGCCGCGGTGGCGGTCGTCGGACCCCACGACGAGTCGGAGTTCTGAACCGAGGAGTGGCGGCGGCTCGCGCGTTCTGCCACAGTCACCCCTCGTGGCTGTGGCCGAGATGCTGAACGAGCGCGAGCTGCGTCGCTACGTCCAGCGCGTCGACGGCCGCTGGCCGTTGCAGCGCGTGATCCTGGGCGGTGCGCGCGTGCAGGACAGCCGCGGCGCGGCGCCCCAGCGCGAGCGCGGCGCGGAGTACGTCGTGGTCCTGATCTCCGAGTACTTCGCCGGCGTCCCGTGGCTGGAGCGCGTCTACCAGGCCGGGAACCTCTGGGACGCCGCGGAGATGAGCGGCGCGGCCGACGTGCACTGCTACACGCCCGGCGAGTTCGAGCGCAAGCGCGAGACGCTGCCGGTCGTCCGGCTCGTCGCCGAGCACGGCATCGAGCTGATCGACCCGGCTCCGCCACAGAACTGAGGAGGCTCGCGCCCGGACGCGCGGCCATATCGGCGACGGTTGGTCAAGGGCAGACGGACAAACCTCCGATATCCGGAGCATGCCCGCCGCCCTCCACCCGCGCGCCTGGACGCTCTGCGTCGCCGCCGTCGGCGCCCTCGCGGTGCCCGCGACGGCCTCCGCCGCCAAGACCGCCTCGCCCAAGCTCCCCGCGTCCTTCCAGCACCGCTATCACGTGACATCCGCCGTCGCCGACCCCGATCACGACGGCCTGACGAACTTCACCGAGTACCGCGCGCACACCAACCCCAAGAAGACCGACACGGATCGCGACGGGACGCCCGACGGGTCCGAGGACCGCGACGGCGACACGCTCGACAACGCCGGCGAGCAGCGCGCCGGGACCGACCCCGGCAAGCGCGACACCGACAGCGACGGTCGCCCCGACGGCCGCGAGGACGCAGACCACGACGGGCTCACGAACCTCGCCGAGCAGCAGACCGCCAACGACCCGGGCGATCCGGACTCCGACGACGACGGCATCAGGGACGGGCGCGAGAACGCCGGCCAGGTCGTGGCGTTCGCCGGCGGCGACCTGACGATCCGCCTGGCGAGCACCGGCAAGACGGTGACCGCGCTGATCGACACCGACTCGTCGGTCGAGTGCAGCAGCAGCGCCGACTACGAGAGCAGCTACGACGACAGCGCGGCCGGCGACACGTCCTCGCCGGAGGACCCGAGCGCCGCCGGCGACGCGAGCGTGGATGCGTCGGCGCCCGACGACGGCAGCACCGACGACTTCGCCGACGCCTCGACCGCGTCGGTCACGGCCTTCACGGCGGCCGACGACCCGAGCGCCGACGCCAGCACCGACGATCCGGCCGCCGGCGACGCGAGCGACGACCCGTGCCTCACCGAGGTCCTGACCCCCGGCGCGTGGGTCCACGACGCGGAGCTGACGACCGACGACGCCGGCACGCCCGTCTTCGACATCGTCGCCCTGGTCGACCCCCAGGCCTGATCGCGCTCGGCTCACCGGGTCGCCGGCGTCGCTACCATGATCCCAGGTAGTTGCGCCAACAACGAAGGAGCCGTCGTGAACGTCGAGATCTGGTCGGACATCGCCTGCCCGTGGTGCTTCGTCGGCAAGCGCCGCTTCGAGGCCGC
>JAWVGD010000556.1:0-2575 GCA_033855515.1 Baekduia sp. | reverse complement strand
CGCTGGCCGAGGAGGTGGGTGAAGCGCTGCTGCTCTCAGGGTTGCTGGCCGAGAAGCCGAGCGTCGGGCAGCGTCACGTCTTCCTCAACCCGCGACGCGCCGGAGACATCCGCGCGCTCATCGAGCGCGGCCACTCCCCGCCGGACCTGACCCTGCCATAGATAGGAGGGTGGGTCACGAACAGGCCGCGGGTTTCGTCCCCTGGGCGAACACCCGCAAGGGAACCTGGCCCCCTGGGCCGGCTGTTCCCCCAGCCCGTCGCACGGGCGGTACCGCTGCCCGGAGGATCCCCAGGTGACATATTTCCCGGCAATGTCCCCCGCGCAGCAGATTCTCGACCGGGTCACCCACGGCGCGCAGACCGTCAAGGTCCTGGTCGAGGCCGGCCTCATCCGGCCCATGCGGCCCGAGAAGGTCGTCCAGATGGCGACCACGATGCTCCGCTGGGGGCCCACGCCGGCCGCCGGCTACACGGTCTCGGCCGTCCGCCGGCCCGACAAGGTCGGCATCATCGACGAGCTCGGGACGCTCACCTTTCGTGAGATCCACGAGCGGACCAACGCGCTGGCCAACGCCTGGAGCGACCTGGGCATCGGCGAGGGCGACGGCGTGGCGATCCTCTGTCGCAACCACCGCGGCTTCATCGACGCGACGGTCGCCTGCTCCAAGCTCGGCGCCAACGCGTTGTACCTCAACACGATGTTCGCGGGCCCGCAGATCACCGACGTCTGCGCGCGCGAGAAGCCCAAGGCGATCGTCTACGACCAGGAGTTCGAGGAGCTCGTCCAGGAGGCCGGCAAGCGCCGCAAGCGCTTCGTCGCCTGGTTCGACGGAGATGCGGGCCCGCCCACCCAGCCGTCGGGCGACCCGCTGATCGAGGATCTCATCGCCCAGGGCGACACCGCCGACCTCGTCGCGCCGGCCGAGAAGGGCCGCGTCGTGATCCTCACCTCCGGCACGACCGGCACGCCCAAGGGCGCCAACCGCAGCCAGCCCAAGTCGCTGGCGCCCGCCGCCGGCCTGCTGTCGAAGATCCCGCTGCGCGCGGAGCAGCCGTGGATGGTCGCGGCGCCGATGTTCCACTCCTGGGGCTTTGCGCACTTCACGCTCGGCATGGCGCTCGGCGCCCAGCTCGTGCTGCGCCGCAAGTTCGACCCCGAGGCCGTCCTCAGCGCCGCCGCCCAGCACGAGGCCACGACGCTCGTGGTCGTCCCGGTCATGTTGTCGCGGATCCTCGAGCTGCCGGCCGAGACGATCGACCGCTACGACCTGAGCGCGCTGAAGATCATCGGCGCCAGCGGCTCGGCGCTGCCCGGCCCGCTGGCCACCGAGGTCATGGACCGCTTCGGCGACGTGCTCTACAACCTGTACGGGTCGACCGAGGTCGCCTGGGCCACGATCGCCCAGCCGCGCGATCTGCGCGCGGCCCCCGGAACCGCCGGCAAGCCGCCGTTCGGGACCGTCGTCAAGCTGCTCGACGAGGACGGCCAGGAGGTCGCCGACGGCGAGACCGGCCGGATCTTCGTCGGCAACGAGCTGGTCTTCGACGGCTACACCGGCGGCGGCGGCAAGGACATCGTCGACGGGCTGATGTCGACCGGCGACGTCGGGCACTTCGACGAGGGCGGCCGGCTGTTCGTCGACGGCCGCGACGACGAGATGATCGTCTCGGGCGGCGAGAACGTCTTCCCGCGCGAGGTGGAAGACCTCCTCAGCCATCACGACGCCGTCGAGGAGGCCGCCGTCGTCGGCATCGACGACGACAAGTTCGGCCAGCGCCTGCGTGCCTTCGTGGTGTGCTCGAGCGAGGGCGCGGCCTCCGCCGACGACCTGAAGGCCTACATCAAGTCGAACCTGGCGTCCTACAAGGTGCCGCGCGACATCGTGTTCCTCGACGAGCTGCCGCGCAACGCGACGGGCAAGGTCCTCAAGCGCGAGCTCATGGAGTCCGAGGACGCCGAGAGCGCCTCGGCCTCCTAGGAGCTCGGGCCGCACCGCGCCGCCGCCTCCGGCACCGGCGTCGAGCTACCCTCGGAGGGGCGATGCCCGACCGTCTCGACACCTATGACCTCGGCGCCCTGCGCCTGCGCGCGGGTGAGGCCCGGCGCCTCGACCTGGAGGTCGCGCTCGACCCGTTCGAGCTGAGCAACGAGCCCTACGAGGTCGAGCCGACGCCCGTCCCGGTGCGGCTGGACATCTCGCGCATGACCGGTGGCGGCTGGTCGCTGCACCTCCAGCTGCGGGCCGAGCTCCACGGCCCGTGCATGCGCTGCCTGGAGCCGGCGTCGCCCAGCTACTTCGTCGACGTCCGCGAGGTCGACCAGCCCGGCGGTGGTCCCGAGCTCGACTCGCCCTACGTCGACGGCGAGGTCCTCGACCTCAAGGCCTGGACCCGGGACTCGCTGGCGCTCGCGCTGCCCGCGCAGATCCTCTGCACGTCGCAGTGCCTCGGTCTCTGCCCCGAGTGCGGCATCGACCTGAACACCGCCGAGGCCGGCCACGCCCACGCCAAGGAGCCCGACGCGCGCTGGGCGGCGCTGGCGGACCTGAAGTTCGACGAGTAGCCCGCGGCGCG
>JAWVGD010000555.1:0-4683 GCA_033855515.1 Baekduia sp. | reverse complement strand
GCCGCTGGAGACGATGACCACGTCGTCGCCGGCGCGGCGGCGGACGGCGACCTCGTCGCAGATGGCCGCCAGCGCCTCGGCGCGTAGCGAGCCGTCGTCGTGGGCGACGATGCCGGAGCCGAGCTTGATGACGTGACGGGCCATGCGGCTCGCAAGCCTACGCGGCCTGCGGCCTGGTGTCCTGATTCGGAAATTCGGGCGCAGCAGGCGGGATGTCCGGTCGCGGCTGAGGGTCGTCGATGGCCGCAGGTGGACGCCCGTCCATCGAGGCCAGCGGCGGCGCTCAGGCGCCAGCGGGCGCCCGGATGCTGCCCGCGAATTTCCGATTCAGGACACTAGCCCGGATCCAGCTCGAAGACGACGCCACCGATCTCCACATCGTCACCCGGCTCGAAGCCCTTGGCCTCCAGCGCGCGGATGACCCCCATGCGGTGCAGGCGGCTCTCGACGTGGGCCAGCGCCTCCTCGTTCTCGAGGTCGTGGCGCGCGACGAGGCGGTCGATGACCTCACCCGACACCCGCCAGACGCCCTCGTCGACCTGCTCGACGGCGAACGTCCCGCGCGCGGCCGGCTTGAAGACGCGGTGGTCGGCCAGCGTCTCGACGCCGCGCACGCCGAGCGAGACCGGCTCGTCGGCGGCCACCGGCTCCAGGACCGGCACGCGGCGCAGCAGCTCGGCCTTGAGCTCGTCCAGGCCGAGCTTCGTCGCCGAGGACGTGACGATCACCGGCGTCGCCTCGGCCGGCTCCTCCCACGCCTCGCGCTCGGGCACCTCGGCGGCGAAGCGCTCGCGCCAGACCTGGGCGACCATCTCGGCCTCCTCGGGCGAGACGAGGTCGGCCTTCGAGAGTGCCAGGATCCGCGGCAGCGTCGCCAGGCGCGGGTCGTATTCGGCCAGCTCGCGCTCGATCGTCGCGAAGTTCTCCTCCGGGTCGCTGCCGTCCAGCGGCGCGAGGTCGAGGACGTGGACGAGCAGCCGCGTGCGCTCGACGTGGGCCAGGAAGTCGTGGCCGAGGCCCGCACCGCCGGCGGCGCCCTCGATCAGGCCCGGGATGTCGGCGAGGATCAGCTGGCGGTCGTCGCCGTCGAGCGTGCCGAGGATCGGCTCGAGCGTCGTGAAGGGGTAGTTGGCGATCTTCGGGGCGGCGCGGGTCATCACCGACAGCAGCGAGGACTTGCCCGCGTTGGGCACGCCGACGAAGCCGACGTCGGCCAGCAGCTTGAGCCGCAGGTCCAGCCAGCCCTCGGAGCCCTCCAGGCCCTTCTCGGCAAAGCGCGGCGCCTGGCGCGTGGACCCGGCGAACTTCTTGTTGCCCTTGCCGCCGGAGCCGCCGGTGGCGACCACGACGCGCTGCCCGGGGATCGTGAGGTCGTGCATCGTGCCGTCCTCGGCGGTCACCTCGGTGCCCGGCGGGACGTGGACGATCAGGTCGTCGCCGTCGGCGCCGTGGCGCTGGTTGCCCTCGCCGTGGCGGCCGCGGCCGGCCTTGTAGTGCGCCTTGCGCTTGAAGGACTGGAGGTCGCGGTAGGAGTCGTCGCAGACGAGCACGACGCTGCCGCCGTACCCGCCGTCCCCGCCGTCGGGTCCGCCCTTGGGCACGTGGGCTTCACGCCGGAAGCTCATGCAGCCGTTGCCGCCACCGCCCGCCTGGACGAAGATGCGTGCCTTGTCGTACAGCATGTGAGCTACTGAAGGTAGCCGGGAACGGGCGTCACATGACCGACGACCCCGTCCCGGCGCTGAAGGAGACCGGGGGGCGGGCTACGCGCCCTCGGACCGGGGCCGCGCCGCCGCGGTCGCCGCCTCGCGCCCGGAGCGCGCCAGGACGGTGAGGCTGACGAGCGCGCCGACCAGGGCGAAGCCCGCGCCCACCAGGAAGGCGCGCTGGAAGCCGCCGGTCAGGGCCTCGACGCGCGAGACGCTCCCGGCGACGGCGTTCGTGCGGCTCGTGGCGACCGTCGCCAGCAACGCCAGCCCGATCGAGCCGCCGACCTGCCGCGACGTGTTGACCAGGCCGGACGCCAGCCCCGCCTCGGGACCGCGCACCCCGGCGGTCGCGGCGATGGTCACCGGCACGAAGGAGAAGCCGATGCCCGCGGCGGTGACCACGGACGGCACGAGGACGTCGCCGAGGTAGCTGCCATCCGCCGAGATCTGGGTCAGGCCCAACATCCCCAGGGCGATCAGCCCCATGCCGACCGACAGGACGACGCCCGGGCCGAGCCTGCCGGTCAGGCGGCTGGCCAGCTGGGAGGTCGCGATGATCGCGCCGGTCATCGGCAGGAACGACAGGCCCGCCTGGATCGGGTCATAGCCGAGCACCTGCTGGAGGTACAGCGACAGGAAGTACCACATGGCGAACGCCGCGGCGCCCATGCAGAAGACCACCACGTTGGCGCCCGAGACCGGGCGGTTGCGGAAGATCCGCAGCGGCACGAGCGGGGCCTTCGCCAGCCGGCCCTCGATGAGCCCGAACGTCGCCAGCAGCGCGGCGCCGAGCGCGATCGTGACGAGCGTGCGCGGCGAGCCCCAGCCGTAGGTGTCGGTCTGGACGATGCCGTAGGTCAGCACGACCAGCCCGGCGGTCACCGTCAGGGCGCCCGCGAGGTCGAAGCTCCGCGCGGCGCCGGCGTCGCGGCGGCCGCGGGTGATGACGCGCAGGCCGGCGACGGCGACGACGATCCCGATCGGGACGTTGATGAGCAGGATCCAGCGCCAGGAGAGCGTCTGGGTGAGGATGCCGCCCAGCAGCGCGCCGGTGGCGCCGCCGACGCCGCCCATCGCGCCCCAGAGCCCGAGCGCCTTGTTGCGCTCGGCGCCTTCGGTGAAGGTCGTGGTGAGGATCGAGAGCGTCGCCGGAGCGACGATCGCGCCACCCAGCCCCTGCACGGCGCGCGCCGCGATCAGCTGGCCCTCGGTCTGGGCGATGCCGCCGAACAGCGATGCCGCCGCGAAGAGCAGCAGGCCGGCCGCGAAGACCTCCCGGCGGCCGATGAGGTCGGCGGCGCGGCCGCCGAGCAGCAGGAAGCCGGCGAACGCCAAGGTGTAGGCGTTGACCACCCACTGCAACCCGGTGGCCGAGAACCCGAGGTCGCCGCGGATGGACGGCAGGGCGACGTTGACGATCGAGACGTCGAGGATCACCATGAACTGCGCGAGGCAGCACAGGGCGAGGATGAGCGACTTGTGGCGGGCGGCGGCTTCGGAGGGACTCACGGAGCCAATTATTGCATACGCAATTATTATACGTGTGCCAGCATCGATGGCCGGGGCATCCTCGTCGCCCCGAGAACGACGACGGCCGGCGCTTGCGCGCCGGCCGTGGCCGAGCAGGCGTGTTGAGGAGGAGCAGCCGCTACGCGGCGGTGGCGTCCTCGCCCGGCAGGATCGACACGACGCGGCCGCGGCGGCCGGTCTTGAAGTCGACGACGCCGGGGGCCTTGGCGAACAGCGTGTCGTCCTTGCCCATGCCGACGCCGACGCCCGCCTTGAAGCGCGAGCCGCGCTGGCGCACGATGATCTCGCCGCCGGTGACGACCTGGCCGGCGAAGATCTTCACGCCCAGGAACTGGGGGTTGGAATCGCGGCCGTTCTTGGAGGACCCGAGGCCCTTCTTATGCGCCATGGTCTCAGCTCCCCTTCGAGATCTTCGTCACGCGGATGCGCGTGAGCTCCTGACGGTGGCCCATCTTGCGACGGTAGCCCCGCTTGGGCTTGAACTTGTTGACGCGCAGCTTGGGGCCGCGCAGGTGCTCGACGACCTCGGCGGCCACCGAGACCTTGCCCAGTCCGTCGCCGAACAGGGTGTCATCCCCCGCGAAGAGCAGGGGCTCGAGGTCGAGCTTGGCGCCGGCGTCGCCAGGCAGCCGCTCGACGAGGAGGGTCTGGCCCTCTTCGACGCGGTACTGCTTGCCGCCGGTCTTGACGATCGCGTACATGGTTGTCCGTTACTCCGAAGTTGCCTCGGCCTTGGCAGCCGAACGGCGCCGTCCGCCTCTGCGGCCGCGGCGCCGAGGCTTGGATTCTAGCGACTCCGGGTCGCCGCCGTCTTCCCCGCCCGCGTCGGGGTCGTCGGAGTCCAGCAGCGTCGCCACCGCGGCGGTCCGTCCGGCCTCCTCGATCCGCACGAGCTTCTTGGTTCCGACGTACCGGCCGCCGTTGACGACGGAGATGATGTAGCCGTCGATCTTGGCCACCGCGTCGTCGACCTCGTACATGTGCGGCTCGATGATGTTGACGAGGACCTCGTCGCCCTCCTTGAACGGGATGGCGCGCTCCTCGATGTCCTGGTTGAGCCCCTCCTGCGTGATCGCGAAGTGGTCCACCGGCAGGCCCTCGGAGCCCTCGAAGTGGAAGATCTTCCCCGTCTCGGCCTCCAGCGCGTGCAGGACGCGGGCGCCCTCGCCGGTGAACTTGGCGCTGACGCGTGGGTTGACCTGGACCAGGAAGGCCTCGGTGCCGCGCTTGGCGCGCGAGGCGATCTCGCGCAGCTGGCGCTCGAACTCGATCGCGATCGTCTCCTCGGACTTGATCACGCCCTCGCCGTGGCAGGTCGGGCACGGGCGGCTCATGATCTCGCGCACGCCCTCGGTGACGTTCTGGCGCGTCATCTCGACCAGGCCGAGCTTCGAGATCTCGGCCGTGAACGTCTTCGTCCGGTCCTCGTCGAGCGCCTTGCGCA
>JAWVGD010000554.1:0-5901 GCA_033855515.1 Baekduia sp. | reverse complement strand
GGGATGCTCGCCGGCGTCGAGGCCGACCACGCGCTGCTCGAGGTCGCCCTGGACCGGCTCGGGCTGACCTCCGACCTCCTCGACGTCCTCGCCGACGAGATCGCGCAGTCCGACAGGCGCGACGAGGTCGGGCGCCTGGGCCAGCGCGTCGCCGAGCTGGAGCGGCTGTCGCAGACCGACGACCTGACCGGCCTGGCCAACCGCCGCCACTGGCTGCAGACCACCCGCACCGCCCTGCACGACAACGGCGGCGGGGCGATCCTCATCTGCGACATCGACCACTTCAAGGACGTCAACGAGCGTCACGGCATGGCCGCCGGCGACCTCGTCCTGGCCGAGATCGGCCGCATCCTCGCCCGGCACGGGCACGCCGGACGCCTCGGCGGCGACGAGTTCGCCGTCCTGGTTCCCGGGAACCTCGGAGAGGCCGTGCAGGCCGCGCAGCGGATCATGGCGCAGGTGAGCGAGGTGTTCGAGGCCGGCAGCGGCCCGAAGATCGACCTCTCGCTGGGCTGCGCCGCGGCGCCGACGCACGGCGACGAGCTGGCCGATCTGCTGGAGGCGGCCGACGTCGCGCTCCTGGACGCCAAGCGGGCCGGTCGCTCGCGGGCGATGATCGCCGGGGCCGAGCTGCGCCCCGACAACCTCGCGGCCTGAACGCAGGCCACTGCAGAGACCTTTGGGTCTCCCGGCTGCTCCGGCGCCTGCCAGGCGCCGGGGCCGCCGACCAGCGCCCGCGGCGTGTCGCTCGGGCGCCGGCTCGATCCGGCATACCATCGCGGCGATGAGCCCGCAGCTGGTGAAGGCGCGCTGGTACGAGACGCGGCGGGCGCAGAACCGCAAGCCGGTGACGTACACGTGCCCGTTCTGCCCGCGCAAGCTCCCGGCGTTCAGCGAGCACGTGCTGATCCGGCCCGAGGGCCAGGGCGAGGGACGGCGCCACGCGCACATCGCCTGCGCGGCACGCGCCCGCGCCGCGGGCCGGCTGCCGACCCGCGCGGAGTGGCGCGCCACGCAGCCGCGGCGGCGCGGCCGGCTCGCCCGCCTGCTGGCCCGCCTTCGCGGCAGGCGATGATTGGGGCATGTCCGACGAGATGCTCGTGATCACCCGGCTGTCGCTGCACGTCCTGGCCGAGCAGGTCATCAGCCCGCTGCGCGTGCAGGCCACGGGCAACGAGATCGCGCTGATGCCGCGGCCCGGCGGCTTCGGCACCCCGGACCTGCCCGGCGGCGGCTGGGTGGGCGTCTCGGGCACCGACGTGGTGGTCGTCGGGGCCGACGGCGCCGATCGCCGCACGGCGATCTCGTCGCCGCGGGCAGCGGCCGCGTTCGTCGGGCTGGCCGGCGACACGCTGCCCGGCAAGGCGCTCGAGGTCCACGCGGGCGCGGCGACGGTCGTGGCCGACACGTTCGCGATCGGCGACGAGGCGCTGGGGGCGCTCATCGCCCAGGCCCGGCCCCAGGACGAGGCGTCGGCGATCCACCTCTGGCCGGAGCACTTCGACATCGCGATCGAGCTCGGTCCGTCCGGCGCGCGGGGCACCTACGGCGTGTCGCCGGGCGACGCGCGGCACGAGGCGCCCTACGCCTACGTCGCGCCCTGGTCGGCACCGCCGGCGGGGAAGTTCTGGAACGCGACGGGCTTCACCGGCGCCGAACGCCCGGCCCAGGCCGACGACCCGGGCGAGATCACGGCGTTCTTCGTCGAGGCGGCGCGGCTGTTGCGGAGCCCTGCCGAGGCCTGACACGCGGATCAGAGCAGGTGGCGGCGCGTGACGATCTCGGTCGAGAGCGTCTTGTAGCCCACGCGGTCGAAGACGACGGTGACGATCCCGTCCTCGACGCGCTGGACGGTGCCGTCGCCGAACTCCGGATGGTCGACGCGCTCGCCGACGGTGAAGGGCTCACCCGCGCCGGGCGCCTGGGCGGCGGGCTGCCGCGCGCCGTCGGGGTTGGCGTCGCAGAAGTCGCAGTTGCCGCACGGCGGCGTGAACGCCTCGCCGAAGTAGCCGAGCAGGAAGGCGCGGCGGCAGCCGTCGTGCTCGGCGTAGCCCCGCACCATCTCCACGCGGGAGCGCTCGAAGGCCTCACGGTCCTCCTCCAGCGCGCCGGCGATGCGCAGCCCCTCCTCGAGGTCGGCGCCCGCGACCGGCGCCACCCGGCCGTCGTCGGAGACGTGCAGGACGCCGGCGTCGTCGAGGCGGTGCAGCGCGGTCGCCATGCGTGACCGGTGCATCCCGAGCTCCTCGCGCACCGCCGCCGCGTCGACCGGCCGGCTCGCCGCCTGCACCACGCGGGCCACGCGCTCCAGCGTCGCGCGGTCCAGCTTCCCGGAGGCGAAGAACCGCCGCCGCCCGAGGTCCTCGACGCGGTAGAACAGCGCGGCGCGCGACGGCTCCCCGTCGCGGCCGGCCCGGCCCATCTCCTGGAAGTAGGCGTCGAGCGACTCGCTGACGTCGAGGTGCAGGACAAAGCGGACGTTCGGCTTGTCGACGCCCATCCCGAACGCGATCGTCGCGACCATCACGTCGACGTCGCCGGCGGCATCCATGAACGCCTCCTGGGCGTCGTCGCGGCGCTTGGCGCTCATCCCGCCGTGGTAGGCGGCCGCGCGGACGCCGTGCGCAGACAGCTCACCGGCGAGGCGCTCCGACGACTTCTGGGTGGCGACGTAGACGATCCCGGGGCCGCCGCGGGCGTCGTCGGCCGTCACCGCCTCCACCAGCGCGCGGCGCTTGTCCTCGTCCTCGTGGAAGCGGTGGACGCCGAGCCAGATGTTCGGGCGGTCGAAGCCCTTCACGATGACCTCGGGGTCGCGCAGCTCGAGCCGCTCGACGATCTCCTCGCGGACGGGGGCCGCCGCGGTGGCGGTCAGCGCGAGGACCGGCGGGCGGCCGAGGGCCGCGGCGGCCGCGCCGAGCTCGAGGTAGGCGGGCCGGAAGTCGTGGCCCCATTGGCTGACGCAGTGCGCCTCGTCGACGACGAAGAGCGACGGCTTGGCCGCCCGCAGCCGCTCCCGGGTCTCCGGTGACTCCAGCTGCTCGGGCGCGAGGAGGACGAACTCGGTCTCCCCGGACTCCAGCCCTTCGAGGACGTCCTCGCGCTCGCCGGCCGACAGCGTGGAGTTGAGCTCGGCGGCCTCGCCGCCCTCGGCCTGCTCGACCTGGTCGCGCTGCAGCGCGATGAGCGGCGAGACGACGATCGTCGGTCCGGGGAGGAAGAACCCGGCGAGCTGGTAGATCGCGGACTTGCCCGAGCCGGTCGCCATGACGACGAGCGCGTCGTGGCCCGCGATCACGGCCCGGACGCCCTCCAGCTGTCCGGGTCGGAGGCTGTCATGGCCCAGTTCGGCGCGTGCGGTGGCACGGATGTCGTCGGCGGTCGGGAGCACGGGTCGGGCCTACCCGACCCTATCCTCGAAGCTCACATGGCCATCGGGTCCCAATCAGAAGGCCGGCGCAGCCGGCTCATCGAGCAGCGCCGCAAGCTCCCCGACGGCCCCGGCGTCTACCTGTTCCACGATGACAAGGGCAAGGTCATCTACGTGGGCAAGGCGATCTCGCTCAAGAAGCGGGTCGCCAGCCACTTCTCCAACCCGGTGACGCGCGGCGCCCACCAGATGGTCGACTCGATCGACAGCGTCGACTTCATCCTGGTCTCCTCCGAGACCGAGGCGCTCATCGTCGAGCAGAACTTCATCAAGCAGTACCAGCCGCGGTTCAACATCCGGCTGCGCGACGACAAGTCCTATCCGTACATCGCGATCTCGATGGACGAGGAGTTCCCGCGGGTCTACTTCACCCGCGAGCGCCATCGCAAGACGCGGCTGTACTTCGGGCCGTACTCCTCGGCCAAGCGCACGCGGTCGACGCTGGAGACGCTCGGCAAGGTCTTCCAGTACCGCTCCTGCAACGGCGCCGAGCCGGGTCGCCGCTCGGGCTCGCCGTGCCTCGACTTCTACATCAAGCGCTGCGGCGCGCCGTGCGTGGACTACGGGGTCGACCGCGCCCAGTACATGGAGTCGATCGACGGGGTGCGCGCCTTCCTGTCGGGCCGCTATCGCGAGATCGAGCGCGACCTCGAGGCGCGCATGAAGGCCGCCGCGGCCGATCAGGAGTTCGAGCAGGCGGCGCTGGAGCGCAACCGGCTCAGCGCCGTGCGGTCGCTGCTGCAGCGTCAGCGCGTCTCCAACGACGCCGTCGGCACCGTGGACGTCGTGGCGATCGCCGCCGACGGGACCGAGGCCAACGCCCAGGTCTTCCAGCTGCGCGACGGGGTGCTGAGCGACCGGCAGTCGTTCTACCTGGACAACATCCAGGAGGGCGGGGTCGGCGAGGTCGCTCAGGAGTTCCTGTTGCAGTACTACGGGGAGGCGACGGTCATCCCGCCGCAGGTGATCGTCCAGAGCGAGGTGGAGGACCTCGAGCCGCTCGGCGAGCTGCTGACCGAGCGGCGCGGCGCCAAGGTGGAGGTGCGCGCGGCCGAGCGCGGCGACAAGGCGCGGCTGTTGTCGCTGGCCGAGCGCAACGCGCGCCTCGCGCTCGACCAGGACCGGCTGAAGGCCGAGCGCTCGCGCCAGCAGCGCGTCGAGGCGCTCGACGACCTGCAGGAGGCGCTGCACCTCGACGCCTTGCCGCTGCGGGTCGAGTGCTTCGACATCTCCAACCTCATGGGGACGCACACGGTCGCGTCGATGGTCGTCTTCGAGGGGGGCGCGCCGAAGAAGGCCGACTACCGCCGGTTCACGATCCGCGGCGGGGAGGAGGGCGTGCCCGACGACTTCGCCTCGATGTCGGAGGTGCTGACGCGGCGCCTGGCGGCATGGGAGCGCCAGCAGGACCTGTCGCCGCATGACGCCGACCGCAACGAGTCGTTCGCGACGCTGCCCAACCTCATCGTGATCGACGGCGGCAAGGGCCAGCTCAGCGCCGGGGTCGCGGCGCTGCAGGGGTTCCTCGCGCGCGGCGTGGCGGTCGTGTCGCTCGCCAAGCGGATCGAGGAGGTCTTCATGCCGGGCCGTCCCGACCCGATCGTCCTGCCGCACGACACGCCGGCCCTGCAGTTGCTGCAGCGCGTGCGCGACGAGGCGCACCGCTTCGCGATCACCCACCACCGGACCCGCCGCGACAAGGCGATGACGACGTCGGTGCTCGACGACCTGCCGGGCATCGGCGCGGGCCGCAAGCGCGCGCTGCTTCAGCACTTCGGCTCGCCGGAGGCCGTGCTGGCGGCGACCCGCGAGCAGCTCGAGGCGGTCCCCGGGCTCCCCGGCAAGACCGCGCGAGAGCTGTACACGTTCCTGCACCGGACGCGGACGGGGCGCTAGGGAAACACCGGCCCAGAGGGCCAGGTTCCCTTGCGGGTGTTCGCCTAGGGGGCGAAACCCGCGGCGGGTCAGGGAGCCACGCTCGTAGCGGGCCCGCCGGCGCCGGCTCAGGTGGTGCCGGAGGTGGTGCTGCCCGCCGGCGGCGTGCCCTGAGAGCGCTGCGGGCGCTGCGGCAGCTTGGACTGGCACGACGTCAGGGCCGCCTGCACCTTGGGGTCATCGCGCTTGAGGCTGCGAAGGGCGTTGAAGCCCTGCTTGACGTCGACGGCGAGACCCTTGGTCTTCAGGCAGTTCAGGTAGGGCACGAAGGCCGTGATGCTCTGCCCGGCGCCGCCGCCCGGTCCGGCACCGCCGCCGCCCTGGCCCGTGCCCTGGGGCCGCAGCTTGCCGCAGGCCGCCATCGCCTTCTGGAACGCGGGGTTGCCGCCGCCCCCGCCCGGCCCGCCGTTGGGCGGCTGGCCGTTGCCGCCGCCCGGCCCGCCGTAGCCGGGGCCGCCGGCGCCGCCGGCGCCCCCGGCGCCACGGCCGGGAAGGGTGAGGCCGTGGTCCTTCAGGCACTTCTGGAAGGCCGCACC
>JAWVGD010000553.1:0-3305 GCA_033855515.1 Baekduia sp. | reverse complement strand
CGCGCGACTGCATGCGGCTGACTTCTTGCGCCACCAGCTCGGCCTGACCGGCACGCACGTCGGATGCGAGCAGGGCGTGTGCGGCATGTGCACCGTCCTGGTCGACGGCCAGGCGGTCAAGGCCTGCCTCATGCTCGCGCCCCAGCTCGACGGCGCCGAGGTCGAGACGGTCGAGTCGCTCGCCGTCGACGACCGGCTCGACCCGCTGCAGCAGGCGTTCAAGGACGAGCACGCGCTGCAGTGCGGGTTCTGCACTCCCGGCTTCCTGATGACCGCCACGGCGCTGGCCCGCGCGGGCCGCCGGCTCAGCCGCAACGAGATCCGTGAGGAGCTCGCCGGCGTCCTGTGCCGTTGCACCGGCTACGAGCACATCGTCACCGCCGTCGAGCGCCACCTCAACGAGAACGCGGAGGCGCGCGTCGATGGCTGACCGCACCGCACCGGTCCACGAGCGCGAGACCACCATCAAGCCCGGCGGCATCGGGGCCTGGGTCCCGCGCAAGGAGGACGACCGCCTGCTGCGCGGCGACGGCCGGTTCACCGACGACGTGGACCTGCCGCACACGCTGCACATGGCGGTGCTGCGCTGCCCGTTCCCGCACGCGCGGATCCGCGCGATCGACACCTCCGATGCCGAGCGCATGCCCGGCGTGCGCCAGGTGCTCGTCGGCAGCGACGTCGCGCGGCTCAGCAACCCGATCACCGTGCTGCGGCCCGTGCCCGGCGTGCCGGATCTGCGCTTCTTCGCGCTGGCCCAGGAGATCGCGGCCTTCGAGGGTCAGCCGGTCGTGAGCGTCGTGGCGACCAGCCGTGCCGTGGCCGAGGACGCGCTGGACCTCATCGACGTCGACTTCGAGCCGCTGCCGCACGTCACCGACGTCATCGAGGCCGTCGACCCGGCCACCCCGGCGCTGCACCCCGACGTGCTGCCGTCCAACCTCGTCGCGGTCAACCCGCAGGGCAAGGGCGACCCGGACGCGCGGTTGGCCGAGGCCGACGTCGTCGTCTCGGACCGCTTCCGGATCAGCCGCGTCACCGGCCTGCCGATGGAGGGCCGGGCGATCCTCGCCCAGTGGCGCCCCGGCGCCCGTGAGCTGACCGTCCACGCCTCGACCCAGGTGCCGCACCTCGTGCGCAAGCAGCTGGCCGAGGCGCTGACGCTCGACGAGGGCGACGTCCGCGTCATCGCCGCCGACGTCGGCGGCGCCTTCGGGCTCAAGCTCGGCGTCTACCCCGAGGACGTCCTGGCCTGCCTGCACGCAATGGCGCTGCGGCGGCCGGTCAAGTGGATCGAGGATCGGCTGGAGCACTTCCGCGCCACGACCCACGCCCGCGAGGCGGTGCACGACTTCACCATCGGCGCGACCGCCGACGGCCGGATCACCGCGATGCGCGACATCTACGCGACCGACCTGGGTGCCTACAACTCGCCCTTCGGCTCCGCGCAGCTGTCCAGCGTGGTCTTCACCGGGCCCTACGACGTGCCCGACGGCTTCGTCGAGCGGCGGGTCGTGTTGACCAACAAGACGCCGATCGGCGCCTACCGCGGCTACGGCCAGCCCGAGGTCAACTTCGCCCGCGAGCGGCTGATGGACCGGCTGGCGCGCCGGCTGGGCAAGGACCCGCTCGAGCTGCGGCTGCAGAACATGATCGCCCCCGAGGACCTGCCCTACAGCAACGCGGGCGGCGCGGTCTACGACAGCGGCGACTATGCCCAGGCGCTGCGCATGGCGGCGGAGGCCGTGGACTACGAGGCGCTGCGCGCCCGAGGAGCCGGACCGCGCGACGATGGCCGCCTGGTCGGCGTCGGGCTCTCGTCGTTCGTCGAGCGCACGGGCTACGCCAGCTCGAAGTTCCTGGCCAACCGCGGCTCGCAGTTCGGCGCGCACGAGAGCGTCATCCTGCGCGCGAACCGCTCGGGCGGCATCGACCTCTACACCGGCGTGTCGACGTTCGGGCAGAGCAACGAGACCGCGTTCGCGCAGGTCTGCTGCGAGGTCCTCGGGATCGAGTTCGACGCGATCAAGGTCCACGCCGGCGACACGGCCTCCTCGCCGCTGAACACCGGCGCGTTCGCCTCGCGGACGATGATCGCCGCGGCCGGCGCGCTGGAGAAGGCGTCGCGGGAGTTCGGCGCGAAGGTGCTGCGGATCGCCGCCGGGCTGCTGCAGGTCGCCGACCCCGGAGACCTCGAGATCGCCGGGCGCGTCGTGCGCCACCGTCGCGACGACGCCACGCAGGTCCCCCTGGCCAAGGTGCACATGGCCGCGATCACCGGCCAGGGGCTCCCGCTCGGCGAGGAGCCGGGCCTGGAGGTCACCGCGCACTTCGAGCCCGAGGCCGCCGCCTACGCGTACGGCAGCGCCGCCGCGGTCGTGTCGGTCGATCCCGAGACCGGCGACTTCGACATCGAGCGCTTCGTGATGGTCCACGACTCGGGCCGGATCGTGAACCCCAAGGTCGTCGAGGGCCAGGTGCGGGGCGCGCTGGCGCAGGGCTTCGGCGCGGCGCTGACCGAGGAGCTGCGCTACGACGCCGACACCGGCCAGCTGGTCAACGGCAGCATGATGGACTACTTCGTGCCGACCGCGGCCGACCTCCCCGAGGTCGAGCGGCTGCATACCGAGGTTCCCTCACCGGTCACGCCGTTCGGCGTGCGCGGCGTGGGGGAGAGCGGCACGATCCCCCCGGGCGCGACGGTCGCCAACGCGATCTGCGACGCCCTCTCGGACCTCGGCGTCGATCTGACGAGCCTGCCGCTCACCCCCGAGCGCGTCTGGCGCGCCATCCACGAAGCCCGCAACCCAAGGGAGACCGCATGAAGGTCCACGAGTCCTTCGTCATCACGGAGCCGCGCGAGAAGCTCTGGCAGTTCCTCGAGCAGGTCGACCAGGTCGCCCAGTGCGTGCCGGGCGTCGAGTCCGTCGAGCAGGTCGACGCCGACAACTCCAACGTGCGGGTGACGCAGGCCGTGGGTCCGATGACCGCGACGTTCGACATCAAGATGCGCGTCACCGAGCGCGAGACGCTCGAGCGGATGCAGTTCACGGCGGTCGGGCGCGCGGTCAAGGGCGCGGTCGGCAACGTCCGGTCCACGAACGTCGTGCGCCTGGCCGACGTGGCCGAGGGCACGCGGGTCGACGTCGAGGCGGACCTCGCGATCGGCGGCGTTCTGGGCTCGGTCGGCCAGAAGGTCGTCAGCAAGCAGGTCGGCCAGGTCACCAAGGCGTTCGCCGCGTCGCTGGAGCGCTCCATCAAGGGCGAGGCGCCGCTGGCGGCCGTGCCCGCGGCGGCGACCGCGCGTC